>NZ_JAVKBY010000025.1:0-27027 GCF_040222985.1 Coleofasciculus sp. F4-SAH-05 | reverse complement strand
TTATCAATTAGTTGAAGGAGAATATGAACTGAGAGAACAAAGCATGACGTTTCCCTTTTTACCTGTAACCGAGATTCCCGGCTTTATTGAACAAAGTAATACCCAGGGACAGCGAACAGCCGTGCGGTTGTTTCGTCAACGCATTCGAGAACTTTTACAAAATCAATAGAAAATCCGCCCGGAGTTCAAAGTCCGGGATTGAACCCGTTTAAACGGGTTCAAAGGCTTCTCCAGTAAGCTTCAGCTTACTTTAGCTTTCAGCCAGAAATTTATTTCCTGGCTATGCGAGTCAGCGATATTCCTTTTAAGTCAGTACCATTCAACCTAAGTTTTAGTTAAAAGCCAGGAGGTGTGATGAAAGCCCTAGTCACCGGAGCCAATGGATTTACCGGTTCTCATTTAGTTAAAGCCTTAGAACAACGGGGGGATACCGTTGTCGGTTTCGTCCGCAAGTCTAGCAACCTTCAGCGTCTCTCGGATTGCCAAGTCGAACTGGTTTACGGCGATATTAGCGATCGCGACGCCCTGAAAACGGCAATGACTGGTGTAGACTGGGTATTTCACGCCGCCGCCTATGTAGAATTAGGACTCGTGGATGCCAAGGAAATGGAACGGGTGAATGTTGAGGGAACTCGTGCTGTTTTAGACGTGGCTGAAGCGGTTGGTGTAGCCAAACTCGTCTACTGTAGCACCATTGGCGTATTTGGCGACACCAAAGGTCAAGTGGTGAATGAAACCTTCCAACGCCAGCAAACCGACTTTTCCGGGGCTTATGACAGCACTAAATACCAAGCCCAACACATTGTAGACCAATTTGCCGCCCAAGGCTTACCCGTGGTTAGCATCCTCCCGTCTGGTATCTTTGGTGCAGATGACCCCCATTTTGGTCCCGTACTCAAGCAATTTCTCAAAGGTGGATTAAAGGTATGGGCGGGAGGCGATCGCATTACCGGAATTGTCCAGGTTGATGACTTAGCTAACGCCATGATTCTGGCAGCCCAAAAGGGTCAACCTGGAGAAAAATATATCATTTCGGCGGGTGATCTTTCCACCCGTGAGATGTTCACCCTTCTCAGTCAAGACACCGGAATTCCGGTTCCGGCTGAAGCCCCCAAACCCTTGGTGAGACTCGCTGGAAACCTCCTTGACCCCATCGGACGCCTGTTGAATTGGCAACCGCCCCTGAGTCGGGAACGGGTTCATTACGTCTATGATCGTTGCGTGCGCGTCGATGCAACCAAAGCGCGTCAAGACTTAGGCTGGAATCCGCGATCGGTATCCCAAACCCTCAGCGAGATTGTCAGGATCATGAAAACTCAATCCTAGTGGCGTGGCACCGTTAGCAAGCTAAAGCCGGAAGCCCCACGTCATACCTGTACTTAGGGTCTGCTGAATTAAGCTGAAAGCTATACTATACAGGGGCTTTAAGCCATTTTTACCGAAAAATTGGGTCTAAAGCCTCGTCCTTATAGGACGACTTTGTGTTAAAATTAGCTTTAAAATTAGCTTCGAGGAAAGGGTATTAAACCTCTATAAAAACCTTGGGCCCGAGAGGCATCGCACCTTGAAAACTAGCCTTAGAGGGTTCTGTACAGGAAAGCTTGTACAGGTAAAAAGTCTAAGCAACAAGCACGCCCAAAACACATTATTTCTTGTTTTCTCGCTTTACGATAGGGCATATCGAAACTAGCTTCTGTAATGGAGCAAAACGCTTCTGGAGAGATGCTCCTCTGATATGAAATAGGACCCCTGTTTCATAGTAAGAGCGCTCTATGAAAGAAGCGCTACTCACGCCTTCAGGCTGAGGAGTGTCAATTAACCGACTCCCTAACCATGCTCCAACAGGATTGCGCGATCGCCCAATCTTCTTGGGTATGAATCACAAAAACCTGCACACTTGAATCTTCTGTAGAAATATCCGCATCTACAGGATTTGTTTCATTCTTATTTGAGTCAATTTTAAGTCCCAAAAACGCTAAGGCGTCACAGGCGGCGGCTCTCACAGAGGCTTGATGTTCGCCAACCCCGCCTGCAAATACCAATACATCTAATCCGCCTAAAGATGTTAGCATTGCCCCTAAATAGAAACGTAAGCGGTGAATATAAACATCCAAGGCGAGTTTAGCTTGTTCATTACCCGCCGCGATCGCGTCATTGATTTGCCGCATATCACTACTCACACCCGATAACCCTTTTAATCCTGATTCTTTGTTCAGTAGATGCTCTAATTGATCCGCATTATACCCCTGTCGCATCAGTTGAATCAGAATCGAAGGGTCAATTGAACCCGAACGCGAACCCATCATTAATCCTTCTAAAGGCGTATAACCCATAGTTGTATTAATACTGATACCATCCCGGATTGCGGCTAAGGAACACCCATTTCCTAGATGACAGGTAATCACTCGTAACGATTTAGCGTCTTTTTCCAATAACTGGGCAACTCGTTCCAGGCAATATTGATGACTTATACCATGAAAACCATAACGACGTATGCCTTGATCCAGCCAATCTTTGCAACCCGGATAAATCGCAGCAGGTAAGGGAATTTGAGCATGAAATGAGGTATCAAATACCGCCACTTGGGGCATATCTGGCAAAATATTCTCAATCGCCTCAATTCCTTCCAGATTGGCTGGATTGTGGGATAGTGCCAGGGGAGACAGAGACGCGATCGCATCTTTCACCTCAGCATTAATAAACGTTGGTTGACGATATTTATCGCCGCCATGAACCACCCGATGTCCCACCACATCAATATCACTCAGTTGGGAAATGACTTGAGTTTGACCGCGCCAAAGTGTATTCAGCATTTGAGCGATCGCCTTAATTCGATCATCAGTGGGTAGGCGTTCCTCTATAGATCTTCCTTGAGACGTTTTAACCTTTAAAAGTTCTGTATTTGACTGTCCAGTCCAATCAAGTTTGGCTTCCCATATTGGTTCGGGTGGAGAATTGGGTAAAGATTCGCCAATCTCATACAAACAACTTTTTTGCGTACTGGAACCCGCATTTAATACTAAAACTTTCATCGGTGATTCTGATAACAAATTAAATGGATGGTGGGGCGGGGGCGGGTTTAATCCAATCTAGGTGCGCCAAAAAGGATAATAGTGAAACCCGCCCCTACAGATAAATCTTAACCCTATTGCCTATTCCACACCGAGCGAAGTCGAGGTGTTCCCCATTCCCTAACAAATGACGAATGACCAATGACCAATAACCAAATTAACACCATTGCCAATTGGTAATCTCTTCAGGATCTTCGCCATTTTCACAGATATACTGCCCATGAGCCGTTAATACATATTCATAGTGACGTACCCGATCATTTCCCCGTGCGGATACATTCCCACCATTACTACATCCGGATCAACCCCATCATCGGTACTCGCCCATTGCCACACTGAACCACCTGCCCGACAATGGGCGATTGCGTCTTCCATGGATAACCATTGCGGCAGAGGATTTTTGTTGGCGATGACTAAATTGACATAGCCTGTACTCTGCAAACAATGGTCAATTGTACTCAAAAGACAGTTGGCATCGGGGGGTAAATACACCCGCGCATAGTCGGCTTGCTGATCCAAGACACTATTAATAAAGCCCGGATTCTGGTGAGAAAACCCATTATGTTTCTGTCGCCACAGGGTTGAAGTCTCTAAGTAATTCAGGGACGATACAGGCGGACGCCAAGGGAATTCTTTGGAGTATTTTAAGAACTTGGCATACTGATCCATCATCGTAGTGACAATGCCCAAAAATGCTTCGTAAGAAGGGAATAAACCATGTCGTCCGGTAAGGAGATACCCTTGGAAAAACGCCTGACAAGTATGTTCACTCAGCAATTCGATAATCCGTCCCCCATCGGGTCCAATCTCGCCATCAAAGGCTTCCGTGGGCCACTGATAGTTACGCTGGGTAACGTCGAGGACTTTGTACAGGCGGTTGGATTCGAGTTCGTCTGGACAGAAAATCCGGAAGTTGCTGGGATTTTGCTGAATCACATCCCGCAGGTATTCTCCGACTTCATAGGTATTACTAACGCTACTCTCACCCCGTTTACACCCGTCTGTGGCTGTTGAGTGTTCTACGGGAACCTCGTAGTTAAAAATATCCGGTAAATCCAAGGCTTGACGTATACGTCCGCCTAAGGTGTGGGGATTGCTACCCATACGCCTTTCCCCTTGGGGACATTGGTCTAAAATATCGGGGAAGGGTTGCCCTTGTTTGTCAAAAAGTTCCTCTGGATGGTAGGAACGGAACCAATTTTCCAGCAGGTCTAAATGTTCGGGATTACTCTTAACCTCTTTGAGGGGAACTTGGTGAGACCGGAAATTCCCTTCAATCGGTACACCGTCGGCTTCTTTAATCCCTGTCCATCCTTTTGGCGATCGCAAGATGAGTAGGGGCCAACGGGGTTTACTGAGGCGGTTCCCGGAACGGGCGGCTTGTTGAATCCGACAGATTTCCTGATATGCCCAATCCATTGAAGCATACATATCAGCATCCAAGTCCTCATCTTCGACAATTCGCACTTGGTAGCCGTACCCGGTAAACAGATGCAGTAATTCCTGATCACTCATCGTGCCAAAAATAGACGGGCTGGCAATTTTGTACCCATTCAGATGCAAAATCGGTAAAACTGCCCCGGATTCAGCCGGATCAATGAATTTTGTCCCATGCCATGCTGTAGCGGTGGGTCCCGTTTCTGACTCGCCATCGCCAACGATACAAGCCACAACTAAATCGGGATTATCCATTACCGCCCCAAACGCTGTCGCCAAGGCGTAGCCTAATTCACCACCTTCGTGAATCGTGCCAGGAATCCCCGGATACAGGTGAGAGGGAAAGCCACCGGGCAAAGAAAACTGCTTCACCAATCGATATACCCCAGCTTCATCGAAGCTAAGGTCAGGATAGTAACGCCGGATCAGTCGGTTGAGATGGGCATAGACTAGGTTAATGCCGGGACAAGTCCCCCAGTGACCCAGTAAACGATCTTTGATATGTTCAGGTTTTAAGGGTTCGCGTAAGAGAACATTATCTTTGAGATAAATTTGAGTCGCGGCTAGGTAGTTAGCTGCACGGCGATATTTCGCGATCGCGTCGAGTTCGGCAGCCTGATTTTGCCGCACTTGGGCAACGGGAATGTCCGGTTGAGAGAAGGACGCTTTGGGTGTTGAAGTGGTTATTGTCATATTTTTTTTTTGTTTATAAAATCTAAATTCCAGGGAATTTTGACCGCCAAGGTAGCGGTACTCGTCTGCTGTGCAGTTTACCCAAATTGGTCCGGGGAATTCTCCTACTTGGGATAGATCATCCCTTTTTGTACATACACAGGAGTAGGGCAAGTAGAGACGCGCCATGGCACGTCTGTCAATTGTAGGGGCGGGTTTAGGGACTAAAAGTCAATAAGAAGCCGATAACTGAACAACAAAACCCGCCCTTATTCATAAGTCAAAAATGGGTTATTTTACAGGTAGATTACAAAAGTTTATTTTTATTTACCTAATTTTTACATAAATCCACATAAAAAGGGCAAGTTGAAGCTGAGTAATTAGTAAAAGAACTCGGCTAGGAAAATTTTACCCCATGAATACCTGTAAAAAATGGATGACCCAATTCTCGACTCCCTTCTTCACCAAATGTCTACCCTTAATGGGAACAATCCTAGCAGGACTTAGCTTCGCCTCATCATCTACAGCGGTTACTCTCAGCAATTCTTCATTAGAAGTAACGATTAGGGATGATAACGGGGCGATTGATACTCTTATCTTTGATAAACAAAGTTTCTTCCATAGTGATTTCTTTAATCCCGGAGAGCCAGTCTCGGATTTTGGCTTTCAGAATGGAGCGAATCCGGCTACGTTTACCATCAACACAACCACAGGAATTACGCAACAGCCTGTTACCGTTGTCCAAGATGGTGAATCAGTAGTCGTTACAGGTACCTATACAGGAGGTGATGCGACTGTTGATTTTAGGCGCACCTATTCCCTGGTGGATGAATTCAATGCCTTCCTTGTTAAGACTAATTTTGTTAATCAGGGTTCAGCCGTTGAGCTTCGATATTTTGATACGTTTGACCCCGACCAAGGTATTGATCAACGTCATGGTTTCGAGACATTTAATGATATATTTATACTGGAAACTGCCGCCGGACTTGCCACTGTGGGTCAAGCAACCGAATTGGGAGGTCTAACGGTTATTTTAGGTTCATTAGATATCAATGCAACTGTTGGTGCTGATCTGGGTTTATCCATTAATAATGGGTTTGAGTTAAATAATTTCTTGAATACTCCCTCTGATCCGAATGGCACCTTTGCCGATGTTGGTATACACATTGGTGGAAAAGATGTACTGCTGGCGGCGGGTGACACCGCTTCGTTTGAATACATCCAAGGGTATGGAAAATCAGTTGCAGCAGCGCAAGCGGAATTTAAGTCAGCGGTGGCGGCTACGGTTCCAGAACCGTCTTCTCTACTCGGCTTACTCGCCGTGGGGAGTTTTGGTTTGGGGTTATCTCGAATCAAAAATTCGAGGATAAATTAGATCCCCAACTTCTTCCAGAAGTCAGAGATCGGGTAGGCGATAATGGGATATGCTGATTAGAGTCTCCCTGTTTCTAGAGGTGACATGGTGCCGATAAGCTAAAAAGGGTGGGCGCGAGTCAATTTATCGGTTTCTTGGGTAACGTTACCGTCAAAAGAAGCCCCTACAGATTGGCTCTCCTGCTCCCAGACGTGCCATGGTACGTCTCTACTCTGAATAAACTTGACAAATTGTGATTAACACTCCTGTGCATCTGCTCCTCATTGATGAGGACCCAGATGAACGAGCCTTAATCATTCGTCAATTGCAGCAAGAGTTTTCCGCACTGCACGTCGCCCAGCCGACCAATGCTAAAGACCTAAATCAGGTACTCTTAGAGGGTCATTTCGATATCGCGATCGCGGACGATGAACTTCCTTGGACAACCGGTATAGCGGTCTTTAAGCAGGTTAAACGCCTGCAACCCGCTTGTCCATTTATTATGTTCACCAGTCAAGACAGTGTAGAACTCGCTGTAATGGCAATGAAAGCGGGTATAGATGACTATATTATTAAATTGCCGTCCCATTATAAAAAATTGGTGACAGCCGTTCGTTCTGCGTTAGCGCCTAAGCTAAAGTCTAAATCTTCTCGGCTAGAAGCGACTCCACCTGTCACCCTTTCCCAGAACCTGCAACTGATCGCGACTCTCCAAGCTAGGGTCACTCAGCAAACAACAATTGTGCGGTTTAGTCAATATGCCTTAAGGGGGATTGACATTGATTCGTTAATGAATTGTGCGGTGACTCTTTTGGCAAAAACTCTCGACGTAGACTATGCCAAAGTGCTGGAATTACTTCCTCATGGTAAAGCCTTATTGTTACGGGCGGGTGTAGGTTGGCAGGTTGGCTTAGTCGGTCAAGCTACTGTGGATACGGAAACCAATTCTCAAGCCGGCTATACTCTCCTGTCTCAAGAAGCAATTGTGGTCGAAGATTTGCGAACAGAATCGCGATTTTCGGCTCCACCTCTATTACGAGATCATGGGGTTGTCAGTGGGATGAGTGTGATTATTCCGGGACTCTCATTGGCGAAGCCTGGGACTCTTAAACATTGGGATACGATGCCCACCCCCGATAGTCAACCCTTTGGTATTTTGGGCATTCATAGTACAGATTCCCGCCAGTTTAGCCAAGATGACATTAACTTTTTACAAGCGATCGCGAATATTCTCGGTGCAGCAATTGACCGTTGTCAACAAGCGGAACGATTGCGGATATTGGAGAGTGCGGTTAATGCGAGTAGCAATGGGATTTTAATTAGTGATCCTCATCAATCGGATAACCCGATTATTTTTGTCAATTCTGGGTTTGAACGACTCACCGGTTACAGCGCCTCAGAAATACTTGGTCGTAACTGTCGTTTCTTGCATGAAGATGACTCCAATCAAGCCGGAGTTGATGAATTACGACAGGCGATTGCAACACAAAGAGAGTGTAAAATAACCTTGCGGAACTATCGTAAAGATGGTTCTGTATTTTGTAACGATCTCTATATTTCACCCGTGCGAAATTCCCAGGGAACATTGACTCACTTTCTGGGAGTACAGACAGATGTCACCGCCCAAAAATTAGCCCTAGAACGACTGCGCCAACAAGCTCAACTACTGGATTTAGCCAATGATGCGATTATGGTGCTGGATTGGCAGGGCAAAATTACCTACTGGAATCAGGGAGCGCAACGGTTGTATGGTTGGAGTAGTCAGGACGCTATTGGACAAAATGCTCACCAATTGCTGCACACGATTTTTCCCCAGGCGTTAAGCGACATTCAGGCTCAATTATGGCATCAAGAATATTGGCCCGGCGAGTTAATTCAAACGACACAGGATGGGACTCAAATTACCGTGGCGAGTCGTTGGACATTACAGCGAGATCATCAAGGTAACCCATTAGCTATCTTAGAAGTTAATCATAATATTAGCGCATACAAACGCACCGAGAAAGCCCTGCGTCAGAGTGAACAAAGATTCCGGTTGGCGGTAAATCATAGTCCGGATATGTTGGTCATCTATGATGCTCAGCGACGGTTTATTTTTGTAAATACGACCACCCTTGAGCGCACAGGCAAGTCATCAACGGATTATCTGGGACACAGGGATGAAGAAATCTGGTCGCCGGAGGTTACTGATCGGTATTTACCGACACTCAAGCGGGTGATAGAAACCCGCACTCCCCAGACGGTAGAAGCCACAATTACCTTACCGAATACTAATCCCTTCACCACCGTAATTAAGTATGTGCCGATGTTGAACGAGCTAGGGCAAATTGTGCAAATCCTTGGCTTTACGTTTGACATTACTCAGCGCAAGCAGCTTGAAATTCAATTGCGACAAACGATTGACCGCCTGCAAACCTTACAAACCCTTGACCAAGCCATTCTCGCCGAACAACCGCCGCCTGCGATCGCGCAAGTGGCGTTAACAGGTTTAAAATCCCTGCTATCGTGTCGTCATCTGAGTGTCGTGGTGTTTGATTGGGACTCGTCGCAAGCCACGATCCTCGCCACTGACGGTGAGATGGAAACCCTAGCTGGAACAACAATTGACATAAAACATTTTACCGAAGAAATTGCCCAATTAAATGACGGTAAAATTAATCAACTTAAACCGTCAGAAACGGTGAATTTATTGCGACCTATTGTCCAAGCATTGCTCTCAAGAAACGCGAACTGTTTCCAGATTATTCCACTCAGAAGTAAGCAGGAATTAATCGGGACAATCAACCTAGACTGTCAGGGAGAAAATGACGATAATGAGGAATATAGAACGATTGTCCAAGAAGTAGCAAATCAACTCGCGATCGCGATTGCCCAATCCCGATTACAACAGCAGCTTAAACGCTACACCATCGAACTCGAAGAACGGATCACTGAACGAACTCAGGAATTGCAAGCCATCAATGCGGAACTCGAAGCATTTTCCTACACCGTTTCTCACGATCTCAGAGCGCCGTTACGGGCAATGCAAGGGTTTGCTAATGCCTTAGTTGAAGACTGTGGTTCCCAATTAGATTCAATCGGTTTAGACTATACTCAACGGATTACTACGGCTGCCCAGCGTTTGGATACAATGATCCAAGATTTACTCGAATATAGTCGTTTAGGGCGTCTAGAATTTCCCCTAAAACCGATTAGTTTAGACTCCATTGTGTCAGAAGTCCTCTTCCAACTCCAGGAACTGATTAAAAACACAAATACCCAAATTAAGGTAGCCGAGAAAGGGGTAATACCTCTACCAGAGGTTTTGGGTCATCGTGCTACACTTATGCAAGTTGTATCAAATTTGATGGCTAATGCGATCAAGTTTATCCCGGAAAAAGTACAGCCTCAGATACAGGTGTGGGCAGAAGAACGAAAAGACGTTAATGGTAATACATGGATACGACTCTGGATTGAGGATAATGGAATTGGCATTGAACCGGAATACCAAGAAAAGATTTTCCTGGTATTTGAACGCTTACATGGTCGTGAACACTATCATGGTAGTGGTATTGGTTTAGCCCTTGTCCGTAAAGGTATGGAACGTCTAGGAGGACGTTCGGGCGTTGAATCATCACTCCATCAGGGAAGCCGATTTTGGATTGAGGCGCAAAAAGTAGAGACGTGTCATGACTTCTCTGTTAGGGAATAGGGGCGAGTTTTACCGATCAGGTTTGGCTGTAAACTGATAAGCAACTAAACCTGTTCTCCTCAGTCTTTGAGGTTTGGAGTAAGTTTTATGGAGAAGATTATGAGTAGTAAACCTGCCGATATTTTACTCGTTGAAGATGATGATAATGACGTTTTTTTAATTCAGCGTGCATTTAAACGCCTCGATTTACCTCATTCATTGCAAGTTGTCACAAATGGAGAGGAAGCAATCAGTTACCTAGACCGCAAAGCGCCGTATAATAACCTAAAATCCCATCCTATTCCAACTCTTATCTTACTGGATTTAAAACTGCCTCGTAAATCCGGTTTAGAAGTTTTAGCTTGGATTCGACAGCAATCTCAGTTAAAACGTCTATTAGTTGTGGTATTAACGGCATCCAGAGAAACGCCGGACATTAATAAAGCGTATGATATGGGCGCTAATTCTTATTTAGTGAAACCTGTAAGCTTTCATGATTTTTTAGAAATGATTCGTACTCTTGACCTATATTGGTTAATGTTCAACGAAAAACCGTTAGTCTGAATTGTATTGTGAATTACTTAATTTTCAATTCCCTGTTCCCTGAACAATGACAAATGACAAATGACAAATGACAAATGACAATCCCGTAAGAATCCTGCTCATTGACGATAACCCCGACGATCGTATGTTAGCGCTACGCCGACTAGAGCAGGAGTTTGAACAATTACAGTCTAAAGAGATTACCGATATCAAGCAACTCCAGAACGATATCAACAACTCTTTGAAAGCGTACCCATTGGACTTTACCGGATGACACCAACGGGTCAAATTATTGAAGCCAATCCAACCATGTTGCAACTGTTAGGATATCCCAGTGTACAAGCCTTGCTCGACACAAATATATCCAAGCACCTTGTTGATACCCAAGCCAATCGTTTATGGCAGAGTCAGATAGACTGCGAAGGAGTGGTACGAAACTTGGAAATACCGATGCGTCGGTGTGATAATACCATGATTTGGGTACGCTACAATGCTCGTGCTATTCGCAATGCTCAGGGCGAAGTCATGTACTATGAGGGCGCGATTGAAGATGTCACCCAGCGCAAGCAAGCGGAAGCAGAACGGACTCAATTACTCAAGAGTGAACAAGCCGCCCGGGCTGAAGCCGAAACTGCGAATCGCCTAAAAGATGAATTTTTAGCCACCCTATCCCATGAATTGAGAACGCCCTTGAATGCGATTCTAGGATGGGCGGGACTCTTGCGAAGAAAGCAGTTAAGTCCAGACAAGCTTGAGCGGGCGTTAGAAGTAATTGAACGCAATGCTAAGTCTCAAGCCCAGCTTATTGATGACTTGCTGGATGTGTCGCGGATTATTCGGGGTAACTTGCGCTTAAATGTGATCCCAGTTGACTTGCAGCAGGTTATCAACGCCGCCATTGATACCTTACAACCCGCCGCTGACGCTAAAAGCATTCAGATTGACTCATTTTTAGAACCGAGTCAGACTGTGATTAAGGGGGATAGCGATCGCTTACAACAAATTGTATGGAATCTTTTGTCGAATGCGATTAAGTTTACCCCAACTCACGGACAAGTCAAGATTTATTTGGAATGGTTAGAAAATGCGGTACACATTCGGGTACAAGACACGGGGAAGGGTGTGTCTGTTGACATTGCGCCTTACATTTTTGACCGCTTTCGCCAAGCCGAAGGCTCAATAACTCGTTCCCATGGCGGATTAGGACTAGGATTGGCGATTGTACGTCACTTAGTTGAACTGCATGGGGGAACCGTGTGGTGCGAAAGCCCTGGAGACGGAAAGGGAGCTACTTTTACCGTAGAGCTACCCCTTAAATCGTGAAGGGGCGGGTGTCGGGTGTCGGGTGTCGGGTGTCGGGTGTAGGTTGGGTTGACGACTGTTACCCAACAGAATATAGGGATCGCATCCGTTACTACTAGCTACATGTCGTATCTGTCCCAATATTTTGTAGTAGCTAATGCTACAGTTTTGACGTAAAAACTCTAGAGAAGTTTATACCTTCCGATAGAAACCCTTACCGCCACAGCTTTAGGATAATAGGATATCAATATTTCATGAATTAATCGAAAAAAGCAAACTTGAGCAATAGAAGGTAAAAATATGAAAATCAGGGCGGGTTTAGTCAAATCTGGGTGCAACCGAAAACATAGTAGTGAAACCCGCCCCTACACCTTTTTCCTTAAGATGTACCTTTATTATTGCCGATCGCGTTAATTAATTTTTTCGCCGCAATCGCACCAACCGCAACACCGCCAACCACTTGCGCTACCTTAACTGCCCGATTCAGATTACCATCAGAGAGATAGCGATGGAAAATTTCATCTTGCAGCCATTGTGCTGTAATCTTTAAATTACGAGCTGGTGTAGGCAAGAGTTCCAGATAAGTACCTTGACGAATTAAATGACCCATTTCTCCGGTGACTTCAAACTCTTCAAACAGGTTAGCCGCACCGTTACTGATACCCAGTTTGAGCAATGTTCCTCGGATATTCACCTGAGCTGGTAGAAGTTGACGATCAAACGCTAAGGCAAATAAATTATCCGCGATCGCTTTCCCTTGTTGATAGGCTACCTGGGCGGTTGGGGGTAAGGAATTGTCCTGAATTGCTTGCTGGCCAAAAGATATTATACCCGGTCAAGACTTGAGTGTGAAACTACAAGCCTTTTTGGTGTGGTTTAAGGGCTGAGGTCGAGTTAGTTCAATTGACTTGTTCCCTTTTACCCGAACCAATTCCTTGAATGGCTTATATAGTCCATTACAGGTTGATGAATTACTTGGCTCAACCTTGTATGTAGATGGTGGGATGAATTTATATCCTGGCTTTGCCACAGGTTAATGAGTTTACCGTGTAGGGTTCATGGTTCTATGAACCCTCTGCGTTACTTCAACTTGAAGTACAAAAAACTACATACTTGATCAGCAGCAAACCCTAATTCGCATTTGATTGATAGATTTGGCGATATTTATCAACAACCGAAGCAATGGCTTTGACTCGTCGTAGTTGGTCTTTGTAGACACAATCCCATTCAGTTATGGGTAGGTTTTCTCTAGCGCAGATGCCTAAGAGTCCTGTGGCTTTGTTGGAACCAGTTTCTAAATCTAACTCATTATTGACATTAAGGTAAAAGGATGCTGTTCTTGCCCAGGCGAGGGCATCAATTCCCTTTAACCCGCCCTTTTTGGCGATGGCGAGGGCGTGGGGAAAGTGGCGAGAATGGATGGGCATTGCCTGATTGTATAAATCAGCTACATTGAGTAAAGCCTCTAAATCCCGTTCTGGGTCAATACCCGCCGCATTTAAATCGACTAGATGAGTAGGTAGTCGCGATCGCGATCGCTCTAAACACAGTTGTTCGGCTAAAGTAATATCTCCGCCACTGCGTCCTTGATCACTACAGGGTCCATAGTTGGTGACTACATCTCCCCAGGATAAGTTACCCGGATCAGTATGTCCAAAGTAAAATCGGGTCTGCTGGACGTAGAGATTGCCATTTTCAATAAACAGGCGATAATTTCCCTCCGCTATCCCAATAGCCACCATCCCTAAAGAGGTTGGTGTCGCGAACAGGGGTTGATAGGTGCTGAGGCTTTGCTTGAGATCGAATGGACGCGAGAGAACCGGAAGAGATTTCTGGGATACCTCCGAGGCGGGAGGGGATTTGGGTAAGGTTAGCAAGGCTAACGGTTGCGGGGATAAGGTTACAGCTTTAGTCTTACCCGGTGCGATCGCAGCTATTGAGTTGGGGTGACGATTGTTTGGCTGCGAGAGGAAAGTTCGCCCTAATATACCAAAGAATAAGGTAGATCCGGCAGCGGTTCCTACTAATCCTAGCCCTGCGACGCGAGATAACCAGACCCAATCAAACATGAATGAGGGATGAATAACTGTTCGACTCCACATTCTAGCGTTTCCGCATTCCCGGATGGGGAAGATGGGAGAGAATGAATACTGATGATTGAGGGAAAAATTTTCTGTCTAAAGCACTATTGTGCAATACCTCTCACCATATATCATTGATGGGTTAAGTTTGATATAGCGGTTTTGAGCCAACGGTCTAGGATTAGGTTCAAAGCTTTTTTGAAACACGTCTACTCATGCAAACAGGAGAAAATCTACTGATGCAGCAGCTTACAGTCAGTCAAGAGCTAGATTTCAACAGTGAAACATACAAGGACGCCTATAGCCGCATCAACGCGATCGTGATCGAAGGGGAACAAGAAGCTCAAGAGAATTACATCCAACTGGCTGAACTGCTACCCGACCAAAAGAATGAGCTAACCAGCCTAGCAAAGATGGAAAACCGCCATAAGAAGGGGTTTCAAGCCTGTGGTCGAAACTTGAGTGTCACAGCGGATATGGAGTTTGCCAAGGAGTATTTCAGCAATTTACACCAAAACTTCCAAACCGCCGCCGCCTCAGGTAATATCGTCACCTGCTTGCTGATTCAATCGCTGATTATTGAATGTTTCGCGATCGCTGCCTATAACATTTACATTCCCGTCGCTGATCCCTTTGCCCGCAAAATCACCGAAGGTGTGGTCAAAGACGAGTACACCCACCTGAATTTTGGCGAAGAGTGGCTCAAGGAGAACTTTGAAGCCTCGAAAACCGAACTCGAACAAGCCAATAAGCAAAACTTGCCCCTGGTTTGGCGTATGCTCAACCAAGTAGAGAAGGATGCTCATATCCTGGGAATGGAAAAAGATGCTCTCGTAGAAGACTTCATGATCGCCTACGGTGAAGCCCTCAGCAATATCGGCTTTACCACCCGTGACATCATGCGGATGTCCGCCTACGGATTGACAGCAGCCTAACTCAACCTAGATGTAATCGTCGAAAGTAGAGACGCGCCATGGCGCGTCTCTACACCTCAGTCAGGGCGGGTTTAGTCACATCCGGGTGAGGCAAGCAAGAAACGATAGTAGTGAAACCCGCCCCTAAAAACATAACGCGCCATGCCCTCAAGCAAAGCGAAGGGTCAAAACTTAAACCATCACCCCCATCTTCCCTATCTTCCTGATAATATTTTTAAATGTCCTTAACAAATTCTTAGCCTAATTTCCCATTTTCCCCTGATTAACAGCCTTACCAGCGAGCAGTAAATGTTTGGTCTTATCGGTCACCTCACCAGTTTGCAACACGCCCAAGCCGTCGCCAGAGATCTAGGCTACCCAGAATATGCTGACCAAGGGTTAGATTTTTGGTGCAGCGCCCCTCCCCAAATCGTGGACACCATTAAGGTGACTAGCCTAACCGGGGAGACGATAGAAGGACGCTATGTGGAATCGTGCTTTTTGCCAGAGATGCTAGCCACGCGCCGCATCAAAGCCGCTATCCGTAAAGTTCTCAACGCGATGGCTCATGCCCAAAAAAACGGCATTGATATCACCGCATTAGGTGGATTTTCGTCAATTATTTTTGAAGAATTCCACTTATATGAGAAAAGCCAGGTTCGCAATATCAAGTTAGAGTTTGAGCGCTTCACCACAGGTAACACCCACACAGCGTACATCCTGTGCGCCCAAGTCGAACAAGGGGCGAAAAAGCTGGGCATTGACCTGTCAAAAGCTACCGTGGCAGTTTGTGGAGCAACAGGCGATATTGGCAGTGCCGTTTGTCGTTGGCTCAATACCCGCACCGATGTCGCTGAGATTCTCTTAACTGCCCGTAACCAGGAACGATTGCTAGCTTTACAAGACCAATTAGGGCGCGGCAAAATCATGGCATTGGAGGAGGCGCTACCTCAAGCGGATATTATTGTCTGGGTGGCGAGTATGTCCAAGGGCATTGACATTGATGCCTCGGCGTTAAAGAAGCCCTGTTTGCTGATTGATGGGGGGTATCCCAAGAATTTAGCCACCAAGTTACAACATCCTGACATTTATGTTCTCAATGGGGGGATTGTCGAGCATTCATTGGACATCGACTGGAAAATTATGCAAATCGTGGAAATGAAAGATCCAGGACGCCAGCTATTTGCCTGCTTTGCGGAGTCGATGCTCTTAGAATTTGAACATTGGTATACCAACTTTTCCTGGGGACGGAATCAGATTACGGTAGAAAAGATGGAAAAAATTGGACAGGTGTCAATTAAACATGGATTTAGACCCCTGCTGAACTTTTAAGGGATAAAGATAACACCACTGACCCATGGCAACCGAAAACCGAATTTTTCTGCTGGACTTTGAGAAGCCCCTTTATGAATTAGAGACCCGAATTAACCAAATTCGCGAACTCGCCCAGGAAAACAATGTCGATGTCTCTGACCAAATTCGTCAGCTAGAAGCACGGGCGGTACAACTACGTCAAGAAATTTTTAGTAGTTTATCTCCAGCCCAACGGCTTCAGTTAGCCCGTCATCCCCGGCGTCCGAGTACTCTGGATTATATTCAGGCGATTAGTGATGAATGGATGGAATTACATGGCGATCGCGGCGGCTATGATGATCCGGCATTAGTCGGTGGGATTGGGCGCTTAGGGGGACGTCCGGTGGTGATGTTAGGGCATCAAAAGGGGCGGGATACCAAAGATAATGTGGCGCGGAACTTTGGCATGGCGTCGCCCGGTGGTTACCGTAAGGCGATGCGGCTGATGGAACATGCTAATCGCTTCGGGATGCCGATTTTAACGTTTATTGATACGCCAGGGGCTTGGGCAGGTGTTGATGCCGAAAAATTAGGTCAAGGGGAAGCGATCGCCTATAATCTTCGGGAAATGTTTCGCCTGGATGTGCCGATTATCTGTACGGTGATTGGTGAAGGTGGATCGGGTGGTGCTTTGGGGATTGGCGTGGGCGATCGCATTCTCATGCTGGAACAAGCCGTTTATACGGTTGCTACTCCCGAAGCCTGTGCCGCTATTCTCTGGAAAGATGCGGCAAAAGCCCCCCAAGCCGCAGCGGCGCTGCGGATAACTGCCTGGGATCTGAAAGATTTAGGAATTTTGGATCAATTAGTGCCAGAACCCTTAGGCAGCGCTCATTCTGACCCCTTAACCGCTGCGGCAACGCTTAAAGCCGCCCTCCGGCAAAATCTGGAAGATTTATCTCGGTTGAGTCCCAAGGAACGTCGGGAGTTACGCTATCAGAAGTTTCGCCATATTGGGGTTTTTACTGAGCTACATGCTTGAAGATGGTTTGAGCGCTACAATAATTAAGGGGAATTTAGCATACAACTGAAGTAAGAAGGATAAGGGCTGAATTATCCTTCCCACTTCTGCCCTTTTGTCAATGGAACCCAGATAGTCGTATAATCAGATCTGTAACAATTCTTCACAACTTAGCGTCAGGACGTTAATCCATCGGCAAGTCAACCCTAGCTTGATCCAAGTGTCATCCTAGCCATTCGTCCCCCTACCAACCCAATTTTCGATGAGTTAATCGGGGAACCCTTGCCGCATCTCAGTTGGAAATTTTATGACTTCTTCCGTTAAAAAACGTGCCTTGATTACTGGCGCAAGTAGTGGTATCGGCAAAGCTACGGCTTTAGCCTTTGCCCAAGCCGGAATTGATCTGGCATTAGTCAGTCGTTCCCAGGACAAATTAGAGGCAGTAGCCACCGCCGCCCGAGAAGCTGGAGTCAATGCTCAATCCTATCACCTGGATCTGAGTCAACTCGATCAGGTCAAAACCAAGATCGAAGCGATCGCGGCTGAATTTGTCTCCCTGGATATTTTGGTTAACAATGCGGGTATAGGTTATACCGGAACCCTGACGGAAACCCCATTAGCCGACTGGCAGCAGGTCATGGATCTCAATCTGACCAGCGTATGGCAATGCATTCTTGGTGTGTTACCCACGATGCGCCAGCAACAACACGGCACAATTATTAATGTGGCATCCATTGCCGGTCAACAACCGTTTCCCGGTTGGGGTGCTTATAGCGTCAGCAAAGCCGGGTTGATTGCCCTATCTAAAACCCTAGCGGCTGAAGAACGCGACAATGGTATCCGGGTGGTGACGGTATGTCCGGGGGCAGTGAATACGCCAATCTGGGATACAGACACCGTAAAAGCCGACTTGAATCGGTCAGCCATGTTAACCCCCGAAATTGTTGCCCAATCTCTTTTGCACGTCGCCTTAATCCCCCAAGCAGCTATTATCGATTCCCTGACTCTAATGCCCAGTGCCGGAACTCTCTAGAACAACACCATCCGACCTTCCCATCCAACCTTGTCAAGATTATCAATACTACCTAATTATGACTATTGCTTCCTCCAATGGTTTGAATCGCTCTGACTCTATGACACCCGTGACTCGTAACACCTCCACCACTCAAGTAGAAACCCGACCCGATCGCAATACCCAGAATGGTCAAGAAGCTAAGTTACAAATTCCTGGGGAAGCCTCAACCGAAGACATGATGGACGCGGTGCGGACGCTACTTTTAGGCGTTGGCGAAGATCCTGAACGCGAAGGATTACTGAAAACCCCAAAACGAGTTGCGGAAGCCATGCGCTTCTTGACCGGTGGCTACAATCAGTCCCTGGAAGAATTAGTGAATGGGGCGATTTTTGATGAAGGTCACAACGAAATGGTGTTAGTACGGGATATTAACTTCTTTAGCCTGTGTGAACACCACATGCTGCCATTTATGGGACGGGCGCACGTTGCTTATATTCCCAATCAGAAAGTTGTAGGACTGAGTAAGTTAGCGCGTGTTGTGGAAATGTATGCACGGCGGCTACAAGTTCAGGAACGCCTAACCCGCCAGATTGCCGAAGCCATTCAAACTATTTTAGAACCCCAGGGAGTGGCTGTAGTCATGGAAGCGACTCACATGTGTATGGTGATGCGGGGGGTACAGAAACCCGGTTCCTGGACAGTAACCAGCGCCATGGTGGGTGTGTTCCAAAAGGAACAGAAAACTCGTGAGGAGTTTCTCAATTTAATTCGCCATCAACCCAGTTTTATGTAGTTCAGGGTGGATAGTTTGACGGGATTTGGAAAACCTCTCTCCAAACCTCTCTCCTACAAGGAGAGAGGCTTTGAATTCTCCCCCTCTTCCCTTTTTAGATCCCCCTCTTCCCTTATTGATCCGAATTCCGTCCCCCTTAAAAAGGGGGATTTAGGGGGATATAAACGTTGAACGCTAGTCAGGTAAGTAAAGTTTTGAGATTAAGTTGACACCAAGAACCAACGACGTGCGCCCTTAATTGATCTGATTATCAGTCGCCGATGTCCACCTTAACTTCTCGCATGGAAGCGGTACAGTCACCTGTGATTCCCATTGTTGGGGAACTGATTCGCCGTCATCCGGGTACGATTTCCTTGGGACAGGGTGTCGTGTATTACCCTCCCCCACCAGAAGCGATCGCACGATTGCCGGAATTTCTGGCTGATCCTGATAACCACAAGTACAAGGCAGTTCAGGGAATTACACCATTATTATCTGCAATTAACGCCAAACTACACACAGATAACGGAATTACCCTCAACCAACACAACTGTATCGTCGTCACCGCAGGCGCAAACATGGCGTTTATGAATGCCATTCTTGCCATTACCTCTCCCGGAGACGAGATTATTATTCAAACGCCTTACTATTTCAACCACGAAATGGCAATTACCATGGCGAGTTGTCATCCGGTACTTGTGGCAACGGATGAGAATTATCAACTGCGTCCCCAGGCGATCGCCAACGCCATCACCGAGAAAACCAAAGCCGTAGTCACCATTTCGCCGAATAATCCCACCGGGGCGGTTTATTCAAAAGCCGCGTTACAGGCGGTGAATCAACTCTGTCGGGAACGAGGAATTTATCACATTAGTGATGAAGCTTATGAGTATTTTACCTATAACGGCGTCAAGCACGTTTCGCCGGCGGCTTTTCCCCAGAGTGACTCCCATACGATTTCCCTGTATTCCCTGTCTAAAACCTACGGATTTGCCAGTTGGCGCATTGGCTATATGGTAATTCCCCAGCATCTGCTGGCGGCGGTAAATAAAATTCAGGATACGATTCTGATTTGTCCCCCGGTTGTTTCCCAGTATGTCGCCTTAGCCGCCTTAGAGATGGGATTGAGTTATACCCAGCCCCACATTCACGCGATCGCGACGGTGCGACAGTTGATATTAGAGGCGTTGCAGCGATTGGATGGATTATGTGCGATCGCCCCAGCCGATGGCGCGTTTTATTTCTGGCTTAAGGTAAATACCTCAATCAACCCAGTCGAGTTAGTCGAACGCTTGATTCGCGATCATCGCGTCGCCGTGTTACCCGGTACAACCTTTGGTATGGAAGAAGGCTGCTATTTGCGAATTGCTTATGGGGCGCTACAAAAAGAAACAGTCGCCGAGGGTATTGAACGCTTAGTCCAAGGATTACAAACTATTTTGTCCTGAGATCCAAGCCAACCCCCTCATTGACCAACAACAAAGGACAAATTAGGTATTTATTCCTCTTTTAGTCTCGAAAAAGATTTGCTAATCTTATTGAGGCTTTAAGGTAGATTAATTTAACACATTTTAACAAAACCGATGAAACATTTCTGTGAAGCTTGGTTAAACGAATGGTGCTACGAGAACGGCTGGACAGACTTATATGTTGAGCGCAATAACTATTGGGCGTTCCCACCGGGCGCTGTAATTCCAGAACCACTACCGACGGACGCCTTGAAATGGATTAAAGCGGAAAAAGGCTGGAGTGGCGAAGAAAAAGGGTGGTCAATTGGAGCAATGTTGGTTACTGTTGTTGCCGCAATATTGACCGTTTATTTCCAGTCACCTATGCCTTTGGGTGTAGCCTTTGCCTTTGCTGCTGTAACAGTTGGGCTTTTAGAGGTTGAAGTTTGATTTTGTACCCAACCGCCATATTTAAGCAGCTAAAGGAGCAACACCCATCTGGTCAATGATCGAGTGGAATAGGGAAATTTGCTCATTCAGTTCCCATAACGCGATCGCTCTCAACAGGGTTGTGGCTGAGGATGAAAGCGGAGAAGCGATTACCACTGGACTCACCTCACCTGTGGACATCCAATCAAATAGCTGAGTCCAAAACGCTAGTTTGGTTTTCAGCGTGAACAATCCGTACTGATGACTGGTGGGCGTATCTGTCCTCTTTAATAAGTCCTGCATCGCCGTTAACTGTTCAGCAGCAGGCATTTGCTTGATCCGATGCAGCAACCCTTGGGTCAAAAATAACCGTGCGGCACCGACAGGTGTTGGCGCTAGAGAACAGCCCAGGTTTTGGTACATCCCCCATAGCAGCCCCAACTGATCATCAACAGGCAGGCGCTGGAAGTCGTTAAACGCTTGGTTAACGGCTGGCTTGAGTTCAAGAGTTGCGGTTGGCAGTTGGTTTGTAATCAGCATCATGCACGAAGTAGGGCAGCAATGAGTTAACAATTGTTCAAAGCAATTATTCTAATTGTAATAAAACTTAAACTGCAACTCTACGTCAATTGGGATTTAGCCGAAGTATTACGACTTGACAAACGTTCAGAGGTGGCGTTACATCCTTTGTAATAGCGGCAGAGAGGGCTGAAGAGAGCATTTCCCAGGAAATGATTTAAATTCCTGATTATTCCTATAGTCTAAGCTAAGACGAATGGTACTGACTTAAGGCTGGTGGGCAGTGCCCACCCTACGGTATATCTTGGAGCCGAACAAGCTAAATCCGGGTTAACTACCCCCGTTATAACCCAGTCCGCGCAGGCGGACGCAAGTTTGTGTAGCAGCGATTTCAATCGCCTATCGCCTATCGCCTAACTGGTGGTTCAAACCCCTTTAAAGCCCACCTCCATATCCGCTTCCTTATCCGAATTCACAGGAGTTGGCGTAACCGTTTCAGCCATTTTGCGAAACACGCCAATCTGATTCAGAATAATACCGCCAATAATCACCGCCCCACCGATATATTGCGCCATGGTTGGTGCTTCTCCCAAGATAAAATATGCCGCTAAAATGCCAGCAATGGGGCTAAACGAACTAGCTAAGGAAACATCCGCTGCACCTGTTGTCTTTAATCCCCTAAACCAACAAAGTTGACCCCCGACGACAATCACCATGCCGTAAATCAACATCCATTGCCAGAGAAAGGGCGAAAACACATCCATAAAATGATTGGGTTCAAACAGCATCAGAACAACAACAAAGAACACTACGGTTGCCATTGCCATGCGATAGATGCTGAAAATACCCAAGGGAATCTGACGTAACTTTACCTTACTAATAATCGTGGAGAAAGCTAACGCCACGGCACCGCCTGCGGCAAATAATTCACCGGTGCCAATTTGGAATTTCCCCATATTCACCATATCGGTGGCGGGAGTCTGAAGTAATACAGTGAGAGAAACGCCAATGAACGAAACAACTGCACCCGCTATCACCCACTTATTCACCCGTTCTCCCAGCAAGAGTATGGATAACGCCAGAATCAGGGGCGATTCAATGCGCCCAATCAGCACCACATTATTGACCATTGTCAAATCCAGTGCCATAAATGTTAAAGCCGGAGCTAATGCCCCGGACAGTATTGCCACCCCCGTCAATCCCAGCCAATCTGTCGCTGAGAGACGTTTTAGCGACTCAAGATTCCATTGTTTTCCATGGATTAAGATGAGGGCGATTAAGGCACAAAGATTTCCTGCAAACAGAACATTACAGAACGAGATGGGATTTCTGCCATCGATTAGATTTTGAGCTCCCAAATTTGTTAACATCCGGATTACCGCATTGGCTGACGCGAAAATCACAATCGCAATCAACAGATAAGCGCGTCCGGGCATTCGATTGAATACATTAGCCGGGTTCGCCGTTCGTCTTGACATCAGGTGAAGGGGGACTCCTCAAGTGACTCAGCCAAAACAGACATGACTTGGCGTTGGCGACTATTGTATCATCCAAATTTTTCATCGGACTCTGACCCGGAGTGTTTGGCGGACAAAATTTATGTCCAGGTACTCCGTGTAAGTATTCAGCCCGACATAATATTAAGTCCTGTGCTGTATCCTGATATCAAAACCCTAATAGCCAAACCAACTATAGAGTTTTTTGTTGGAATTTATCGGTGCATTAGCAGAAGAGTTATCTTCTGACGCAGGGGAATGTAACGTTTTTTTTCTCTGCGTTTCCATTCATTAGAGCAATAATAGTCTGATGAATCAGTTGTTCGACCATCATTCGCTCTTCTAGGGAGGAGTAAAAGCGTCTAAGGTTTTTGGGGAGTTTTTCAGATTCGTACAGGATAGTATAGGATTGATCCGGAATTTGAATTAATACCTGATTAATGAGCTGGTTAAATAATTCTGCCTGAGTAAAAGCCTCTTGATAAGGAGTCTCTGGATAAGTTGCCAAGATATCTTTGACTTCTTGAATGACAAGCATACAGGTTAAATTAACAATTTTCTCTGACATGATGGTGGTCTCCTTTTTTAGAGATAGTGTTTAAGCTGTCACACATTTAAATTCGGAATGGGTCGCGAGCAAGATGCTCGCTACAAGGATTTCGCAATTCTTGACATTAGGGTTTAAATGCCGAACAGCTTCCTGCGCCAATCAAACAGCAAAAATCACATTAAAATTATCACCTTACACCCTTTGCTAAACTGACAGATTTACCAGTAATTTTTGGCAATTAACCAGAGAAGAAATACCTTCATTCACAAGGAGTTCTAAGTTAGATTCTGAGTCAGGTTCAAACAAAAAACGCTCGCCGGGAAAAATAACTCGTTGCCAATTGGTATGGGTTTTATTCACAAGTCGGATAATTTGAATATGGCTAGTGTGATTGGTATAACAGCAGAGACTTTGGCAATTAGATATATTTGGGCTGGGTTTAGGGGCGGAAGCTGTTGGATTAGAAGTGGTTGGTGAATTCATATCTATTCTATCTGTAAAGGGCATCTGAAGTAGCGATGAGTCAGCAGGGAGGTTAGCAGTGTTAGATGGATAGAGGTTGAATTGGAATAAACCTAGAACCCTCTCCTCGGCTTCTGTCTTGTTGGTCGGTATGACGCTGAAACCTCTAACTTTACTGACATATAGCAGCATATTAATTTCCACCATACTCTTACATCTGTCTAAAGATAGGGACTTATGTAAAGTTGCTTTGTTACCGTGAATACAGACGTATTTGCAGGGCACAATCCATTCATCCTTTCCCAACACTGTATAAGACACTTGAAAATCTATCTATGGGTGAATATTTACACAGAAAGAAAAATGAGTGCTGGGACGTTTGACAGTGACTTGAAGCAGTTTATGCAGCAACTTGAGGCATTACAAGGACGTTTAGATCGGCTTTACCACTGTGTCAATACTGCAAACGACAAATCCCACCTACTATCCTCAGCCTTTAAAGAACTCGGTATGGCTTCAGAAGAACTGCAAGTGGCGATGGAAGAACTTCTACTACAGGCGGAGGAATCGGCAGCGTTGCAACTAGAATTAGCTGCTGAACGCCAGCGTTACAAAAACCTATTCGAGTTTTTGCCCTATGCTTATCTAGAAACGGATACCAGGGGGAAAATTATAGAAGCCAATCCAGCCGCTGCCAACCTACTGAATGTATCGCAGCGGTTTTTAGTCGGTAAACACCTAGATATCTACTTGATTAAATCTGATCGCCGCCAGTTTCGGGCTAGACTTGTCCAGATTCAGCAGCCTAACATACCACAAGAATGGATCGCTCAGATTCAGCCGCGTCAAAGTGAACCCTTGAAGGCAGTTTTGACGGTAAGTCCCCACTGTGATTTAGACAATCAGCCGAGCAGTTTGCACTGCATAGTACAGGATTTTCGCGATCGCCAGCCGGGGCTGAGGGGAGACAATGATGATAATAATACTAACCTTTACCAAAATCGCCCTCGGTATATCTATCATAAAGGCGAGATAATTTCCCTTAAGTAGGTTGATGGAAATAAACCGAACTATGTTAAGCTCTGTAAATATTTATCAGACTCTTACTGTTACCTGTTACCTGTTCCCTAATCCTCACCATCAACTTTTATTGTTCCGACGACTTATACAATGTTTCAAGCTACTCGCCGCCGTCTGGCACTTTGGTATACAACGGTTACGGCTATCTTATTATTACTATTCGCCACAGGGGTTTACTTATACGTTCGCAGCACCTTAATTGAACGGGTGGATGATACCTTAAAGCATGTGGTGGAAGTTGTCGATCGCTCTCTGGTGATTCAGCCAACTGAGGGAACGGTTACTCCTTATCAGATTAACGTAGAAGCCAGTTTTCGCGATAATACCCAAGCAGTAGAAGATGACCACATTGACTTAGAATGGTTTAGTCCTACGGGTGAGTTACTCTGGTCTACTCTATCAGAACCCCTGGATATTCCTCTGCATCCCCGACAAACAGCAGAAACTGTCCATCTATCCCCGGATCACCTGCTGCGTCAGTTCACCAAGCGAGTCGAACTGGGACGATATGTTTTAGGCTATTTGCGGGTGAGTCATCCCTGGTTTGAAGTTACCAAACCTATCCGCCAGTTAATCGTCGATTTAACGGTGGGAACAACGCTAATGATTTTCTCCACCGCCGCGATTGGTTGGTTACTCTCCGAACTCGCGATGAAACCCGTGCGCGACTCCTACCAACGGTTAAAACAGTTTACCGCTGATGCTTCCCACGAGTTAAGAAATCCCATCGCCACGATTCAAACTAATGTGCAAGTGGCGTTAGCTGATCCAGATATGGAACCGCAATGGCAACGTCACCAACTTAAAGTAGTGGAACGATTAACTCAGCGCTTGGGACGATTGGTGAATGATTTACTATTTTTGGCGCGGGTTGATAGTGGTATGGTACAACCCGAATGGCAACCTGTCCCCCTAGATGCGTTGCTGATGGAAGTGATTGAAGAACAACAGTTAATTGCTGATCAAAAGGGTATTTTTCTGTCGCTGCATTTGCCAGAAAGCCCTGATTTTGATTTAAAATCTAACGATACAAGTGCTGAATTATCAGTTGATTCCACCTCTGAATCAGACGCACGCGATCGCACCGTTCGTAGTAAGCGCTTTAGCGCTTCCCAGCCTCCCCTACAACCTTTAGATGACAAAGCATTTACCGTTCGTAGTAAGCGCTTTAGCGCTTCCCAGCCCCCCCTACAACCCTTATATGACGAACCATTCACTCTTCTCGGCGACTGGAATCAGTTAGCGCGTTTATTCACCAATCTCGTCAGTAATGCGGTGCAATATACTCAACCCAAAACAGACAAAGACGAGGAAGGGTGGGTGCAGGTGAAACTCGAATTAGTCCAGCGTCCTAGTAAAGGTGGACGACAGGGTTCTTCCTGGATTCAAGTTCAAGTCCGCGACAATGGTATTGGGATTCCCGAAACCGCATTACCGCTGATATTTGATCGCTTCTACCGCATCGATCCTGCCAGAACTAAAGATGCGGCGGCAGGTTCTGGATTAGGGTTAGCGATCTCTAAAGCTATTGTAGACAATCATCATGGTCAGATTCACATAGACAGCACACTGAATCAAGGTACTACAGTCACTGTTAGTTTACCGAGGAGTCAGCTTGATTCATACAAACGACTTTATGTCAATAGTTAGGGTCTGCTGAATAAGTTTTGTGGTGAGGGGAGGGAACTGCTTAACAGGGAACTGCTTAACAGGGAACAGTAGAAAAACTGACCTATACCCTCGGCTTTAATGAATAATTGACCGAGAACTAGGGATACAAGCCTCGTCCTTTTAGGACGACTTTTTATTTTCTCTTAGTCTTGTATTGTAATAAATAATGTGTTAATCTATAAAATTAGTCTAGCACAGGCGAAAGTCGTGAGTATCGCCAATCGATT
>NZ_JAVKBY010000020.1:0-28925 GCF_040222985.1 Coleofasciculus sp. F4-SAH-05 | reverse complement strand
GGGTTCCGTCCAGAAACAGGCTACACGTAGTCGCATCTGTGGACGGGTAAAATTCCAGCAGCTACATTGGTGTTGAACATTTTTGTATTGTTCCGGCGCGGTGGGGCATCCCGTGCCGTTAATAAAGCTCAGTTAATGTCCTAACCAATAGGTGGAGTCGCTGAGAAGCCCACATCATAATCTTTTTGATTGGATGTGGGAGTATGTCACAGTGTGATAACTCTGGCGAGGAAAACCCCGTCCAAATTGGATGCAATGCCACTTTGTAGGGGCATTACTGGCGATTTATCCCACGCTGAATAAAAAATTGCAGCGTGGGGAACCTATCGCCAGATTAGTTAAAAACTAAAGATAAACGACCGGGATTAGCAAAGCTGGTGGAAAAAGGAACACTTATCGAATTTCGTGTGCAAGGCGATCGTCATCTAGCGATTGTAGACCGCCCAGAGGGCAAAACGCGCTGGGCGGTTATCGACAAACAGGGTCAATCTCACACACTTCATCCCCGGCAAGTGACCTATGAAGTCCAGGACGGTACATTTGACGTCTCAGAAATTCCCGATTTTATCAGCCAAGTCGAACCCTATCTCGATCCATCCAGCCTAGAAGTGGCATGGGAATTGCTGGTGGAAGAGGGAAAAGCGGTAACCTGTGCGGAAATGGCACAGCTTTTGTTTTCTGACCAAAGCCCACCCCTATGTTATGCGGCTCACTGCTTGCTATCGGACGACAAACTATACTTTAAACAAAAAGCCGATAGCTATGAACCGCGTCCAGCTACGAAAGTGGCTGAAATGAAACACCAACAATTAGCCGCCGAATCGAAGCAGCGAGAGCAAGAAGAATTTTTAACCCGCACTCAGCAGAAACTCAATGGCGAAGCGGTAGAGTGGCAAGAGAGCGATCGCACTCGCTTTGAACTCCTAGAACGGTTTGTCCTTTATCCAGAAAATACCTCTCGTGCAGCCCAAGATATACTAGCTACTCTGGATCGCCCGCAAACTCCCCAAGCGGCGTTCGATCTGTTGGTAGACTTAGGCTTATGGAGTCCTCACGAGAATCTGTTTTTGCGGCGCTCATCTTACCCTGTTCACTTTCGTCGTGAGGTGCTTGACTTGGTGCAACACTACCTGGATTCTCCACCTCCCGACCCTGATCAAGACCGCTTAGACTTAACTCATTTGAAGGTATACACCGTTGATGATGAGAGTACCTCAGAAATCGACGATGGGTTGAGTTTAGAACAACTCGAAGAGGGTAAAGAACGTCTGTGGATTCATATTGCTGATCCAACCCGCTTAGTCAGACCCGACGACGAACTGGATCGAGAAGCCCGACGGCGCAGTACGACACTCTATTTGCCGACGGGGATGATTTCCATGTTTCCCCCTGAACTGGCAACGGGTCCGATGAGTTTGGTGGAGGGTCAAGTTTGCCCAACACTAAGTTTTGGGGTAATCCTGGATGAAGATGGCAGTGTTCAAGAGTACAAGATTCACCCTAGTCTGATTAAACCCACCTATCGCCTCACCTACGAAGATGTGGATGAAATGTTGGAACTGGGGGTGAAGGCAGAATCAGAAATAGACGCGATCGCGAAATGGGCAAAGCGTCGTCAAGAATGGCGGTCAAGTCAGGGTGCGATTAGTATCCACATGCCAGAGGCGGTGATTAAAGTCCAGGATGAAGATGAAATCATTATTCAGGTTTTAGAGGATTCCCAAGCGCGGCTAATGGTCGCAGAAATGATGATTCTAGCCGGGGAAGTCGCTGGACGTTACGGTCAAAGCCATCAAATTCCCCTCCCCTTTCGCGGACAACCTCAGCCGGAACTGCCCTCTGATGAAGAACTGCTGATATTGCCGCCTGGTCCAGTGCGCTTCTGTGCCATGCGGCGCTGTATGCCTCGCAGTGAAATGAGTATTACTCCCCTGCGTCATGCGGGTTTGGGTTTGGAAACTTATACCCAAGTTACTTCTCCTATCCGCCGTTATACGGATTTGCTGAATCATTTTCAACTAAAAGCCCACCTGCGTGGTGATCCTTTACCCTTTTCAGCTCAATACCTGCAAGAAACCATGCAGAGCGTGACTACAGCCGCATCAGAAGCCGCGATGGTGGAACGCCAAACCAATCGCTATTGGGGATTGGAATATTTACGGCGTCACCCGGATCAAGTGTGGCAAGCATTAATGCTGCGTTGGTTGCGCGAACACGACAACTTGGGCTTGATTCTGTTAGAAGATTTAGGATTAGAGTTAGTCATGCGGTTTAAGCGATCCATTAGACTAGGCGATCGCTTAGATGTTCAGGTAACTCATGCCGATCCACGTCAAGATGTGATTCAGTTTCGAGAACTGATGGATCAGGCGGTTGAACCTGCTGCTACCTAGAAGGCAGAGGAGATGAGGGAGCAGGGGGAGCAGGGGGAGCAGGGGGAGCAGGGGGAGCAGGGGGAGATGGGGAAGCAAAGGACGAATGACAAATGACAAAGGACGAATGACAAATGACAAATGACGAATGACGAATGACAAATGACCAATGACAAATGACGACTGGCTAGAAATTGGCAAAATTGTAGCTCCTCAAGGAATGAAAGGAGAACTGCGAGTCTATCCCAATTCTGATTTTCCCGAACGCTTCGAGAAACCAGGACAACGTTGGTTAAAGCAATCTCATGATAGTCAACCGCAACCTGTGGAATTATTAGGGGGGCGTTACGTTCCAGGTAAAGGGATCTATGTCGTGAAACTGGCTGGGGTAGAAAACCGGGAACAAGCCGAAGCGTTACGGGATGCAACGCTATTGGTTCCAGAGAGCGATCGCCCGAAGTTGGGAGAGAATGAATATCATGTCCTAGATGTGCTGGATTTGGAGGTTTTCAACCAGTTAACTGGGGAAGCTGTCGGTGTCGTCTTGGATGTGATTCCGGCGGGGAATATGCTTTTAGAAGTCAAACTCCACCAGCAACCTGAACCAACCCCAGCTAAACCAGAAGCGCCACTCCCGAACAGAATTAGTAAGCAACGGAAAGTAAAGAAAAAACAATCCAAGCCAGTAACCGTTTTAATTCCTTTTGTCGATGAAATTGTGCCAGTGGTAGATATTGAAAATGGTCGGATTGAGATTACACCGCCTCAAGGATTGCTATGATTTTTTTCTGAACTATTTCTTTGAATAGAACCTATTTGGATCAGGATTTTGACTCAGTTAAACACCCATTACCTATTACCTCTCCTCACCACCAGACTGATTCATACCAAGTTGCATAAGGTAGAATCTGTCATGCTGAGCAGAATGCAGTGAAACGGAATGACGCTCGCGCATCTGTCCAGATTCTTCGCTTCGCTCTCCAATGACATGATAGAACACAAGTTGGTATCAGCAAGCCCTATCACAGTGCAATCACTTCTCTCCCGTAGGGTGCGTTCCTTCAAATAACCCTTTATCTCAAACCAAACTTCCTCATAAGAACGCACCATCCTCAATTTCCCTTAGAATAGATTAAAACTACCAATTACCTGACTTAAAAACCTATCCATATCGCCATGTCCAAGACCAGAATTTTGCAAGAAGGACAATCTTATACCTTTCGTTCCTATTTTGAGATGCCCTACGAGGCAGAGGAAATTCTGGCTGAGTTTGATTATACTTTAGTGCGATCGCGTTTAGTTTTGCCAGCAAGCGATCGCCCCTTTCAGGGACTACCCGAATTGAAGCAGCGCTTGGAAGATGCGTTGTTGATAGTCAGCTTAAGTAGTAAAGCAGCACGACGGGAAGCTTTAGTATTTCCAGTATTGCTAGAAGTTGCCCGCTTTTGCCAGTGCCAGATTCGCATTGAGTATCCCTTAAGCGTCAACAATTGGTTGAAAGGCAATCTAGACTACTTACTCCGTCAAGAACACAGCTTGCTAGTTGTTGAAGCTAAAAACGATGACATTTCTAGAGGGTTTACTCAGTTGGCGGTGGAACTCATTGCTTTAGCACAAGCCGAAGAGAAAGATGTGCTGTATGGGGCTGTAACCATCGGCAATGTTTGGAGTTTTGGCAAGTTAGACGCTAAGAAATTAAAGATTAGCCAAGACATTACCCTTTATCGCGTCCCTGATGACTTAGAGAAACTTACTCACATCCTCGTGGGAATTGTGGCTGGCGAGTTGTCTGATGAATAAATGACAAAACTAATTAATAAAAGTTACACTAAGCTTATGCTATTATTAATATAATTATTGAGGAATGCCCGATGTTAAACCTCAAGCCACTCGGATTTTCCATTGCGATCGCTACAGCGTTACTTTCTCTAAGCGTTGATAGTAAACCGATTCAAGCTCAATCCATAACACCTGCTGATGGGACAAATACCATCGTTACTCCCGATGGCAACCGTATCGATATTAGCGGCGGTATGTTGTCCGGAGATGGCAGCAATCTCTTCCACCACTTTCAGAAATTTGGCTTGAGTCAGGGGGAAATTGCTAACTTCCTCTCCAACCCAAAAATTCGCAACATTTTGGCGGGAGTTGTCGGTGGGGAAGCGTCCCTGATTAATGGGCTGATTCAGGTGACAGGGGGAAATTCTAACCTGTTTTTAATGAATCCGGCTGGAATTGTTTTTGGCAGTCAGGCGAGTTTAAATCTTCCAGCGGCTTTTACCGCTACGACAGCCAGCAGTATTGGGTTTGACGGGGGTCAGTTTAATGCCGTGGGTGACAATAATTATCAAGCGCTCATGGGTGATCCCAATGCCTTTTCCTTTGCCATGGAACAGCCAGGAAGCATTATTAATGCAGGTGATTTGGCTGTGGGTGAGGGGCAAAATCTGACGGTTGTCGCTGGACAAGTGATTAACACGGGGACGTTCTCTGCACCTGGGGGAAAAATTAGCGTTGCGGCTGTACCCGGAACCAGTCAGGTGGTGATTAATCAAGAGGGAATGGCGCTGGGTTTAAAGCTGGATGTGACCGATTTGAATGATAACGGGATTGGTGATATCTCGCCTGCAAGTCTGGCGCAGTTAGTCACAGGTGGAACTCTCATTCCAGCCACAGAAATTCAAGTTGATGATCAGGGTCAAGTCTGGTTAGCCGCTTCAAATCAGCCAATTCCTACAGAAACGGGAACCGCTGTTATTTCTGGAATCCTTGATGCTGCTGATAGTGGAACAGGGGGAGCGATTCAGCTTATCGGGCAGAACTTAAATTTATATGATACAGAAATTAAGAGTGGCACAGTATTGCTTGAGGCGATAGGGGATATCTCTCTTGTTTCTGGAACTATCGATGCTTCTGATACTATTAACTTTTCTGACGTTGGTGGCAACATAACGGTTACCACGACCAATGGAGAAGTTGCTCAGGGTAACATTAATATTGATGATGACAGCATAGCTTTTTTTGTTAGTGATAATCAGGTAATTTTTGGGGACAATAGTGTTAATGATCCGACGGCTTCTGACTCAGGTGGCAGTATAACTATTACCGCTACTGATGAGATAACTACTAACGGGAATAATTCTAGCGATGGTGGCAGCATAACTATCACCAGTGATGGAGGAATTACCAACGGGAACGGTTCTAGTGGAGAGGAAACTCCTGACGGAAATTCTGGAGGGAAAATTGTTCTTGAACCCGGAATCAATACAGAGACTCCCAACACTGATTCTAAGACTTCTGAAGAAACTCTAGAAACGGATACTGAAACCGTTGGCATCAATACGGTAAACTCTGAAATAGAGCCAAAAACAATTGCAGATGATATCGATTATTCAGATTTACCAATTACTCCAATTGTAAATCAAGCCGTTAATCCAGCCATACAATTGGTTAATAGCACCCCGCCAAATCTTCCAGTCAAACTTCAGCCCAGCGAAGTTGACCCTGTACTCGACTGGACAGGTAATATTGTACAAGATTTAGTAAGGGCAAATAACTTCAGCCGAACTAGAGGAATAGAGACGATGGTAAACACTCAACGCCACTGGAATAATTTCCTGGAAGCGGTGAAAGCTGAAGATGCCAATGATATAACACGCCAACGGATATCTGATGCCGTCATTAATCAAATGCAAACTAATATAGGACAAGAAATTAATCAAAGATATTGTTCTACCGCCAGAAATGGGGTTGATTGCGAAGAAGAAAAAGTAAATCCCTGATGTTTTGTGGATAAATTGATTTCTTCTAGAGTATTGATCAATAAAAAATCAATTTATTGTAGGGTGGGTTAGGCGGATACTTCATCATGAAAATAACTTTTTAATCGGGTGTCCGCCGTAACCCACCAATACTATCATTTACCCACAATTAAGTAGAATGGTACTGAAATTTTGGCTGGTGGGTTTCGACTTCGCAAGGGCCCACCCTGCGGTATATCAAGGGTATCGGCAATGGAAAACTGCTTAATATCAGTGCCATTCCAATTCAGTATAAGCCAGCCAGAATTTTCTGAAGTAAAAAAAATTATGTGGCTACGTCATATTTCTGCAATCACAATCTTAGCTTTTACCCTAACTCCTGCTAACGCTTTAGCTGAATCCAAACCTATCCCACACCAGTCGCAAGCCCAAAGGATAGAGACGTACACGCCGCCTGATTCCTCGCAAATCGTAGAACAATTAGGATTAACTGAGGAACAAATTGCACAACTTAATCAAATCCGCCGCCAATTTACTCCCTTAATTGAACCTCTATACGAGGAATGGAACGAAGCACAACAAGAACTAGAAAGATTAATCGTCAGCGCCGACGCCTCAGAAAGTCAGGTACGCCAAAAGTACGATGATGTTGAAGCGTTACGATCGCAAATTTCTCAGTTGCAATTTGAGCGGAGAATGGCGATACGAGAGATATTAAAACCTGAGCAACGTCTTCCTTTTGAGGAATATATACAACGATTTGCGAATAACTTATAAAAAGATGTGAGTACTCAATGGGGAGAAGATGATTCGGTTTTGAGGGAGATTATTGGCTTGTCTGTGTCAATCTTTGTTCCTCACTATTCAGTGTGCTGTCTGTGTCATCCCATCTGTGTAATCTGTGTTTTTGTCAATGCTTGGTAATAAATCTTATCTAAACTTTAACAAAATATATGCATCCACGGGGACGTTGGGCGTGAGACGAAGACAACAAATTCAGCCAAATTTGACGAAAAATTCAGGAGTTTAGCTGTGTCTGGATTATTTTTGCCCACAAAATACCCACAATAGATAATATACCCGAAAATCGCACAACCCTCTCACAATCGCTGTAACCCCTGAAAATTCGTAGATTATTCCGAAAAAGGGGGGGGAAATGTGCAAATATGACGTTTTGTTGAGACGTGCGACTGATTGGAATATTTAAACCTTTTAAAATGAAAAAATAGTTTTAATTATCACAACTTGACAAGTTTAGCCAAAATAACATTGAGGAAAGCCAAGTAAATGTCTTGGCGATCGCGATCAGGTGGGAAAAGCCTATGCTACTCTTAAATTAAATAAATAGAATTATTGAGGAATGCAGGATGTCACGCCTCAAACCAATCGGATGTTCCATCGCGATCGCTACAGCGTTACTTTCTCTAAGCGTTGATAGTAAACCGATTCAAGCTCAATCCATAACACCTGCTGATGGGACAAATACCATCGTTACTCCCGATGGCAACCGTATTGATATTAGCGGCGGTTCGCTGTCCGGAGATGGGGGCAATCTCTTCCACCGCTTTGAGCAATTTGGCGTGAGTCAAGGAGAAATAGCCAACTTCCTCTCCAACCCAGAAATTCGCAACATTTTGGCGGGAGTTGTCGGTGGGGAAGCGTCCCTGATTAATGGGCTGATTCAGGTTACAGGCGGAAATTCTAACCTCTTTTTAATGAATCCGGCTGGAATTGTTTTTGGCACTCAGGCGAGTTTAAATGTTCCGGCGGCTTTTACGGCGACGACAGCCAGCAGTATTGGGTTTGACGGGGGTCAGTTTAATACTGTGGGTGACAATAATTATCAAGCACTCATGGGTTCTCCCAATGCCTTTTCCTTTGCCATGGAACAGCCAGGAAGCATTATTAATGCAGGTGATTTGGCTGTGGGTGAGGGGCAAGGTTTAACGGTTGTTGCCGGAAACGTGATTAATACAGGAACCTTCTCTGCACCAGGGGGAACAATTAGCGTTGCCTCTGTACCCGGAACCAGTCAGGTGGTGATTAACCAAGAAAATATGGCGCTGGGTTTAAAGCTGGATGTAGCCGATTTAGATGATAACGGAGTTGGTAACATTTCACCAGCAAGTCTAGGACAGTTGGTAACAGGTGGGGATGTCGTTCCAGCAACCGAAATTCAAGTTGATGATCAGGGTCAAGTTTGGTTAGCGGCTTCAAATCACCCAATTCCTACAGAAACGGGAACGACGATTGTTTCTGGAAGCATTGATACGGCTAGTGGTGAAACCGGGGGAACGGTTCACATTTTAGGTCAGCGTGTGGGTTTGGTTGATGCAGAAATTGATGCTTCGGGTAGTAATGGCGGGGGGACGGTTTTAGTCGGTGGTGACTATCAGGGTCAAGGTGAGGTTTTCAACGCTCAACGGACTTTTGTTAATCAGAATTCCACGATTCAAGCAGATGCGTTGACCAATGACGATGGTGGAACTGTCGTGCTTTGGGCAAATGATACGACTCAGTTCTTTGGTGATATCAGCAGCCGTGGTGGTGCAGTGGCTGGAAATGGAGGTGTTGTTGAGGTATCAGGGAAGGAGAATTTAGTTTTTGAGGGGACAGTTGATACCAGTGCAATTAATGGAGAAGGTGGAACGTTACTGCTTGACCCAACTGATATCACGATTACGGCTGGAGGGACTCCTGGTGGGTTTACCGGTCAGGTAATGTTTGCTGATGCAGAACCGACGACAATTAGCAAGAATCAGTTAGAAAGTTTATCAGGTAATACTAATGTCCTGGTGCAGGCGGATAATACGATTACCATTGAACCGATGCAGGACGGGGCGCTAACGTTTCAGCCTGGTAGTGGGTCAATTACCTTTGAAGCGGGTGGAGCATTTGTATCAAACAGTGGCATTGACACCAACACAAGGGATATCAGTATTACGGCGGGGAGTATTACGTTTAACTCCAATACGCTGTTTGATATTGATGCAGGAAGCTTGTTCAGTACTGCTGATGATAGCGGCTCAATCAATCTGACTTCTACGAGTGGCGATATTAGTTTTGACGGCATCAGTACCACCTCTGGGTTAACCGGTACTACGGGAGATATAACTATTTCAGTCAGTCCTGGCAGTAGCTTAAACTTTGAGACGATATCAACTGACTCTGGTAGTGGTCAACCTTTTTCCGATCCTCTAGATGCAACAATTACGATTAATGGTATTCCTCAGCCTGGAGGAACCCTCACCCCAGATGAAGTTGTGGGTGGCGTTCCTACTGATGGTGGAACTCCTGGAACTGATACCGGAAATACTGGCTCTACTGGAGAGGTTCCTCCCCTTACCACCAATCCAGTTGTTAACGATTTAATAGCTCAGGCTGCTGCGATTAGTAGTGGTGATTTTAGTGGTTTGACGGTTGGCTCGACCGGAGAGTTTCCTGCCCTTACCACCAATCCAGGGCTTAACAATTTACTGGCTGCAGGGGTTGGTCTTAGTAACCAAATTAACGCTGAAATAGTCAATGCGGCGATACAAATAACTGGGGCGAATAGCAATCTAGGCGTTAATGGAGCAGCAGTTATGCTCTCTACGGCCCTCGGCATACAACGAGCAGAAAGGGATTTCGCACTGATTGAGCAGCTACCGAGAGTCCCGAATTCCAATATGGCGGTACTAGAGGTGCTAATGAACAATGAAATCCGCTGGGATAATCTCATGGAAAGTATAAGAGCTCGTGAGGCTAATCAAAGAGCACTCGGACAACAATTGGATGCAGACAGGCTTCGCGGGAACACCGACTATCTGTTAAATCAGTAACCTTAGCTGTAACAAGAAGCGACTCCAATAGTTCAATGTCCAAACCAGCAATTAGAGATTAAGGTCAAATTCCAAAATCTTTCATTGGTCTAAGGAGGAAAGAGTCCTTATGGAAATTTGAACGGCAAACTATCATCAACATCTGAAAAAGCATTTTTCGAGGTCAGAAATAATTATGCTGTTACGTCGCATTTCTGCAATCACAATCTTAGCTTTTTTCTTAAGTAGTGCTAACGCTTTGGCAGAATCGAACTCTATCCCGCCTCAGTTACAAGCCCAAACGATAGAACAGTACACTCCGCCAGACCCCTCACCAATCATTGAAGAGATAGGATTAACAGAAGAACAAATTACTCAACTTAGTCAAATCAGCCGCAAGTTTCGTCCTTTACTGGACTCCCTCTATGAGAAATGGGACGAAGCGCAACAGGAACTAGAAACATTAATTGCCAGCGCCGATGCCTCAGAAAGTCAGGTACGACAAAAATACATTGACGTTGAAGCGTTACGAACAGAAATCTCCCAGTTGCAATTTGAGCGGAGAATGGCAATACGAGATATTTTAACACCTGAGCAGCGTCTTCCTTTTGAACAATATATGCAAAGCTTGGTTGATAATTCGTAAAAGAAATCAAAAAAGACTTTTACGGTCAAGTTTGACTGGAATTAGCATAAATCAAGACAGGGTGTAAGAGGAGTGAGATGATACAAACTAAATTATTAATCATTGGGGGAATTACCCTGATTTCAACACTCGAACAGGGTTACGCTTTGGCTAATCCTCCCCTAACTTTACCAGAACCTACCGAACATTTTCCTGCCTTTGACTTCGCCCAACAACCCAACCCCAACGAAGACCGATTTCTCCAACCTACTCCCGAACCTATTCCTTCTGAACCAACGGAAACTGAACCCGTTTTACCAACCCCGGAAGAACCTGTTCAACCGCCCCCAACTGAATCAACGGAAACCACAATTGACGTTAACAGTATCGAAGTTGTGGGGAGTACCGTTTTTGGTGCAGAGGAGTTAAATCCGATTATTCAACCCTTAGAAGGACGCACCGTTACCATAACCGAACTTCAGAATGCCACGGATGCGATCGCGCAACTTTATCGTGATGCTGGATACTTTACCTCAACGGCGATTTTACCGCAACAGAATGTAACCGAGGGTGTTGTTACCATTCAGGTGATTGAAGGGCGTTTAGCAGACATTCAGATAGAAGGAACCGAACGACTTAAGCCAAGCTACATCCGTAAACGGATTCAATCTGCTGTCACTACTCCCCTGCGTATTGATACTCTGGAAGAGCAATTGCGATTGCTGAGAACCAGTCCCCTCTTTGACACCCTAAACGCCACCTTAGAAGCTGGTGATGAAGTCGGTGAAAGTATTCTGGTTGTACAAGTTGAAGAGGAAAATCCGTTCTTTGGAAATGTCAGTGTTGATAACTATTCTCCCCCTAGTGTTGGTTCAGAACGCTTAGGGGTTCAACTCGGTTATCGGAATCTGATTGGAATTGGCGACACGCTTTCCGGTTCCTATTACCGTTCCACAACGGGCGGTTCTAATTTATTTAATTTTAGCTATCAGGTTCCCCTGAATGCAAAAGACGGAACGTTACAACTGCGTACCGTTATTGACAGAAATGAAATTACCCAAGAACCCTTTGATGCTCTGAATATCGAAGGGGAAACCGAACTCTATGAAATCAGCTTTCGTCAACCCTTAATTCGTACTCTGCGCCAAGAATTTGCCCTGTCTTTAGGATTTAGTTACCGAGATGGTCAAACCTTTATCTTTGACCGCCTACCCACTCCCTTTGGGATTGGACCCGATGAAGATGGCGTGAGTCGCACCAGTGTCTTCCGCTTTGGACAAGACTACGTGAAACGGGATATCCAGGGCGCATGGAGTTTGCGATCGCAGTTTAACATCGGCACAGATTTCTTTGACGCCACAACCAATGATGCACCGATTCCAGATAGTCGCTTTTTTAGCTGGTTTGGTCAAGTGCAACGCACACAAATATTGGGCAATAATCATCTATTAATTATTGCGGCTAACTTACAACTTACCCCCGATTCTCTCCTCGCGTCTGAACAATTTGTAATTGGGGGCGGACAAACGCTGCGAGGGTACAGGCAAAATGTGCGTTCTGGTGATAATGGGTTTCGCGTTTCTATTGAAGATCGGATTACACTGGAGAGAAATGAAACTGGATTACCAACCTTTCAACTTGCACCTTTTGTTGATTTAGGGGCGGTGTGGAATCATCCCGATAATCCCAATAATCAACCCGATGAGACGTTTTTAGCTAGTTTAGGATTAGGTTTACTTTGGGAACCTATCCCTAACTTAAATCTCCGCCTTGACTATGGGATTCCTTTTGTGGATTTGGATGATCGCAGAGAAAACGCTCAAGATGAGGGATTTCATTTTAGTGTAGACTATCAGTTTTAATCGTTATCCAAAAGCCGAGAACTAAAGTTATGGCTAAAAGCTTAAACCAGTTAGAACTGGTTCATATCATCTACCTTTCAGGATTTCAGGCTTTTTTTAGTCGGGGGAATTTGCGGTAAAATATATTATACTAAATCTGGGTTTTCTACCTCCGTTATAATTCAGTCCGCGCAGGCGGACTTAGTTTGTATAGCAGCGATTTCAATCGCCATGGCAAAAGGGAGTTCCTGTTCCCTGTTCCCTGTTCCCTCCCCTCACCATAAAACTCCCTTTAGCAGATCCTAGTTAATTAAGTCGATCGCGGTTTGGGAGTGGACAAAACCAACAGAAATTCCACCAACGACAGTAATACAGGACTAATGGGACGAATCACCCATTTAAATAAGACATCCGCGATCGCTGTTTTCCGGGGGCGGTTAAGTAAAAACGTAGCCACAAAAATTGCCGCGATCGCAGCGATGCTGGTGACCCAGAAAAAGGGCGCAAAACTGCAATTAAGATAATCGTTAACTTCGGCTTAAACCGATCATTTAACCACCCAAATAACGGACGCCCAATACCGTTAAATACAGCAAATAAAGGAACAGCAAACGTGAGACGTTCCGGTTCAAGTCCGACAATTTTCCGCCCAATTTGAGCCGTAGTCGCAATGGCAGTTAATCCAACAAATGTACCGATAATATAGCAACTCCAAAGCCCATAAAACGTCTGGGTTTGCACCATGGGTAAATTAATCACGCGATCGCGTTCAGCATTACCCCCTGTTCCGGTTTCGGGTGGCGTCCAACCCGCCGGTTGCCAACAGGGTGGTGGCATTTTCAGGGTGGTGGATATTGCCAAAATAATTGCCGTAAACGCGATCCCTAAGAGAATAAACGTGGTACGAATCCCCAAGGCGGGAATCCCCAGTTGGACGTTTCCCCGAATCAGATTAAACGCGAGGGGGGCGGTTAGCAACGGCGAAAGCCCAAACCCCACCACCGTCATCCCCACCGCAAACCCTTTGCGATCGGGAAACCAGCGGGCGGCGACAGCAAGGGGAACTCCATACGTCATCCCCACGCCAATTCCGGTAATTAAACCATAGCTAATTACCAACAGGGGTAAATTAGTCACTTGACTTGACAAAACATAACCAATTCCCACAATAATTCCGCCGATAGCCGTGAGGATGCGGGGACTACAGCGATTCATATACAATCCGGCAATTGGCATGACGATGGTAAAGGTTACCCCTAATACCAGAAACGGAAGTAGAATGGCACCGGGTTGGGTGTTCAATTCCTCCTCAAACGGACCGCTGAAGATACTCCAAGAATAGACGGTTCCTAAACAAAGTAATACGATTAACCCCAGAGGCGGGTGTAGGCGACTCACAGGCGACGGTTCCCAAAAATGAGTCCCCAACCCATCAAGTGATTGAGGGACAAATCGATTTGAATAGTCTAATTGTGCGGAATTTATTTCGCCAAGAATTAAATCGCCAAGTTCGCGATCGCGCCGGTTATCGTGCAGATGATCAGATTACCCAGTTTGAGCTAATTGAAGAACCGTTTACCATAGAGAATGGTCTATTAACCCAAACCCTGAAAATTCGTCGAAATCTTGTGGCAGATCGGTATCGCGATCGCATTCATCAGATGTTTGGTTAAAACAAGAGTATTTCTAAACAGATATACCGTAGGGTGGGCACTGCCCACCAGAATACGAGGAACGTGCCATTCCAACTAACTACCCGTAGTCCACGGGAAAGTTACGCTCAAGGAGCCTGCCCAAGAGACAGGGAAAATCATCTGGGTTGCCAGATGAGCGCGATCGATGCCTTCCCCTGTCATCTATAGCAGTAGACACATCGATTAGGACTTTCGGCACCATTGTTCCAGACGTTGCATGCAACGTCTCTACATAAATGATGTGTCCTAACAGCTATGGCGGTTGCTATACCTCAAGACTTGGCTGGAAAATGCTTAGGCTGCATGTCTTGAGGTGGAATGATCAGCAATATCCCCTAACAGGGCAGGAATTCGTTACAATATCTATTGAGACTCAAAGCGGTGACTACGTTTGTTTTCAGTATTCATAGGTTTTTCCCCTAAAGTATTGACAGGCTGTTCTCCGAAATCTTGGCTCTCGACACACTTTTTGATTGGGGAGAACATCAATCGATGTCAATTTATGTAGGCAATCTCGACTACTCCGTTACCTCTGAAGACCTTAGCGAAGTCTTTGCCGAGTACGGTACCGTCAAGCGAGTTCATCTGCCGACTGATCGCGAAACAGGTCGCCTGCGGGGGTTTGGCTTTGTGGAAATGGGGACGGAAGACGAAGAAGCCTCAGCAATTTCTGAGCTAAACGGCGCTGAATGGATGGGTCGTGAACTCAAGGTCAATCAAGCGCGACCTCGTGAAGATCGCCCAAAAAGCGGTGGTGGTCGCAGAAACAACCGTTTCTAGGTTTTGAGTTGACTGTGGCGCTTATGTGTGAATCTACAGAAGCGTTTTGTTGTATTGATGGAGACATCTAAAATGGCTAAACGCCGCAATTTGAAAAAAGAGAAAGCCTCTCGCAACCAAGCTTATGCTCGGCAGTTTCGCAAGAAGTCTTCTTCTTCTTCTTTCTCAAGAAACAAGCGCTATTTTGGGAATCGTGATACCAAAAACGAAAATGAAGGTGAAGAAAAAGAGGCTGAGTAGTAATCACTCGCGACTCTTGTCTTGGGTGAAAGCAATCTCATAAAACATCCTCCGTCGCATTCCTCTCCGTGTCTTGAGACCACCAGAGGAATGCGCGGCAGTGGCTGTCTTCCGCTTTTTCCTCATAGGTACTTTTTGGAGTAGAATATTACACGAGAACCTAAGCGTGCAGACAACCCGTTTAACGGATAGCACACTTAGGTAAGTAACCAGGAACTTAAGCATAGACTTAAGCTGACTGGCTAGGTGGCATTTGACGGTCACAGCGAGAACTTAATGTTCTCTCAGCAGAATCCCCGCTACTTTAGTACGGGGCAGTGTCAAAAAGCTCTGATAGTACCGATAAGGGACAGGCTAGCTAACCTGTCCCTTATTTTATTTATTTGAAATGAGTTGACCGGGATGAATAAGCGCTGGACTTAGAAATTCATTTCAGCCGCTTGTACCTTCTCAATCTGCTTTTTCTTCAAGACGAGGAAGAGTTGAGAAAGCATAATCGCACCAATGAAGACCATTAGCCACTTAATCCGAGCTGGGTCTTGTAAGACAATTTCGCCGTCTACCTGACCAAATCCACCGACATTGGGATCAGTAGTTAACGCCTCACCTGCGGCGATCTCTTGTCCTTCAGAAACCACTAATTCGGGTCCTGCAGGAATGGTATTTACAACGGTTTCACCCTCAGACGTTTGAACGGTAAGGTCGTAGCCGCCTTCTTCCAACTTGGTAATTTGAGAAATTAAACCGGCTTTTGTGGAATTGTAGACCGTGTTGTTACTCTTATTTCCAGCCGGGTAAACCTGACCGCGACCTCGGTTAGCGCCAACGTGAACCGAGTATTTGCCAAAATGGACGTCTTTTTCCGTTTTTGGATTCGGAGACAGAACCGGGAAAACAATTTCTTGATATTGTTCACCCGGTAGGGGACCAATAATAACTACATTTTCCTGGTCAGCGCTATAGGGCTGGAAGTAAAGTCCGCCGACTTCTTCCTGTAATTCTTCAGGAATGCGGTCTTCAGGAGCAATTTTAAAGCCCTCGGGCAACATAACCACAGCGCCGACATTCAGACCGCCCTTGGAACCGTCTCCTAAGACCTGTTGGGTGTCAAGGTCATAGGGAATTTTTACCACGGCTTCAAAGACGGTATCTGGTTTAACCGATTGGGGAAGTTCCACTTCCGTGGGTTTCGCCGCGAGGTGACAGTTAGCACAAACAATCCGTCCAGTGGCTTCGCGGGGAGTTTCCGGGGCGGTTTGCTGCGCCCAGAACGGATAAGCCGCCGCCGACTGAGGAAGGGAAATATCACTAATGAAGAAAAATGCCGCTGTTGCCAAAGTCAGCAAGAGGGCTTGGGTAATAATCCGCTTGCTGCTTTTGTACATCACCGATAAAGAAGGTGTTCTCATCGCTTAAGGAAAAAATTCACAATTCAAAAATGGGCTATGTCATTTGCCCCTAACTAAGGACAAATTACGAAAACAATTAAGTCCACCAAGGATCGTCGTCCGTGCGGAAATCGGTTTCCGTCCACTGGGAAAAGGTCAGGTTATCGTCTGCGGTGACGTCCGCGTGAACCAAGGCTAAAGACAATGGAGCCGGTCCGCGTACCACTTTGCCCTGACTGTTGTACTGAGAACCATGACAAGGACAGATGAATTTGTTCTCACTGGCATTCCAGGGAACCACACATCCCAGGTGAGTGCAGATCGCGTTGATCCCGTAGTCCGCGATCGCTTGGTCTTCGGTCACGACGACGTAAGTGGGATCACCTTTGAGCCCTTGAGCCAAGGTGCGATCGCCTGGGTTATGGCTGCTTAAAAATTCGCTAACCTGGAGATCATTGCCCAAAGCATCTTTAGCGGTGACACCACCGCCAGCACCACCACTTGATGGGGGAATAAAGTACTTGACGATTGGATAGAGGGCACCGACGAAAGTACCCGTAATCGTACCAAACGTCAAGAGGTTCATAAATTGACGACGCCCCATATCGGGGACATCTGGGGAGCCAGACACTTGAGCCATAACTGAACGCCTAAGGGTATATTTTTTTTAACAACTCTGGGATGATTCCCAGTATTTTCTTTACCCCGCTCCTTTTATGAAGAGGGATTCAACCGCGAGCAGGGTTGCCACAATCCTTACTCACATAAGGATTTACGGCTTAAGCTATGAGTATTATTACATTCTTTGTACCGTTCTCATAAAGTCAAGAAACTTTATCTATGTAAAGAAATGTAAACAATCAGACAGGTCAAGGATTTATGACAGGACAAGAGTTGCACCAAATCCTGCTGAGTAAGTGGGGACGCTCTTATGACATCCAGCTTCGGCGGACTCAGGGAAAAATCTTTGTTCAGGTGATGTGGAAGTACCTAGAGCAAAAGTCGTTTCCCCTGTCTGAAGCCGAGTATCTAGAGCGTCTGGACGCCATTGCCCATTATCTTCATGGTTGGGGCGCGGTTCCCCAAGTGCAAGAGTACATCGAGCAAACTCGTGAACGTCCCCGGCTGGGGAAAGCGGTGAGCATTCCGATTGAGATGGGGGAACGGGCGTCGGAATGGATGTTGGATGATTTTTAGCAGGCAGGAGGCAGAAGGCGGGTGGGAACCTCATGCTTAGGTTAACGGAGTGCGTAGGCGAACGCGAGTGCGTTCCTCAGGAAAGCCTGTCGTAGACATCCCTTTTTGTTTTAGGATTTACGCAAAGCCTCTATGTGTAGGGTGTGTTAGCGAAGCGTAACGCACCGCAAGCCCCCATCTGTGGTGTAACTGCGTAAGTCCTGTGTTTGATTTATTTACAGGAGAGCCAAGAGGGATGTTGGTAAAGTCTGCTATAATATTTAGCACATATCCACAGGTAAGGTAATTCTGGCATTCTAGGCGATCACGTTGGCGTAGACGGCGCCTTAGCACATAGAACTCAAACCACGGCTACACCGTTACAATGCGTAAGTCCTGATGTAGTAATGTGAAATCAAATGCCAACAGTTTTATATATAAAGGGGTGGCGATTTTTCTTTTATTCAGATGAAGGAAATGAGCCGATTCATATTCATGTACAGAAAGGAGACAGTGAATGCAAATATTGGTTAGACATCGAGCTGTACGAAATTCGTGAAGCTTATTCCTATAGAATGTCATCGCGAGATACGCGAGAAGTAAAGAAGATAATCTGGCAAAACTTTGATGAAATAGTAGATGAATGGCAAAGATTTAAGAATCAACAAAATGGATAAGGCATACAACATATCAAACATTGAATTTAGTGAAGAATTTATCGTTATAGCAGTAGATGGAAAAACCTATAAAATCCCAATTGTCCAAGCATCTAAGCGACTAGCTGAAGCAACAGATATAGAGCGAAAAATGTATCGGATTTCTCCATCGGGTTATGGTATTCATTGGTATGCAATTGATGAAGATTTGACAACTAAAGGATTAATCAAACTAGCAGAGATCGCCAAGACAGCTTAAAGCGCTATGCCTGCGGCGGGTGTAGTCATCGCCCATCACCCCAAATAAGGTGCTAGTCAAGAACTCACCGTCAACCCTAACGGGTATGACGGGAGCTTGAAAAAGCTCGCTCCTTGATGGAGAATCTTCTTCTGTAAGCTTTGTCGGGGTTTGGTGATAAACCCCTAGGAGCGAATGGGATTATGAACCGTGACAAGTTTCGTCCCATCGGGAAATGTAGCTTCAACCTGGACTTCCTGCACCATCTCTGGTATTCCTTCCATAACATCATCCCGTGTGAGGAGAGTGGTGCAATCACTCATTAACTCCGCCACCGTGCGCCCCTCTCTCGCCCCTTCTAAAATAGCCGCCGAAATATAGGCGACGGCTTCGGGATAATTCAGTTTGAGTCCGCGTGCTTTGCGTCGTTCCGCTAATAGGGCGGCGGTGAACACCAGTAGTTTATCTTTTTCCTGGGGTGAGAGTTGCATAGTAACTTATGGCTGCACTTTGTTTATGGTATCTTCTTTTTCGCCTATTTTTAACTGATGGGTATTTGAAGCTGCGCTGGTTTTGTAACAAGATTGTTAATCGGTGGACATTTGCAGCTAATCTACACTATTCTTTTCCCTTAATTTCATTGATTTCAATCAAACTGATCATAACTCCAGCCAGAGGAATTGCGAGAAAAACTCCCAGAAGTCCGGCAACTCTCGCACCGACTAATAAAGCAAAAAACAGGACAACTGGATTCATATCAAGTGAGTCTTGCATAATTCGAGGCATCAGCAAATTCTCTTCGACTTGTTGTAAGGTAACACAAATTGCTAAGACAGTGATACTTAGCCAAATTCCTTGAGGTAACACAGTTAAGGCGACAATTGTAATCCCTAAGGTTGCACCAATTGCCGGAATCAGATCAAACACTCCTGCGATCGCGGCTAAAACTAAGGCATAGGGAATTTTAAACAGTACAAAAACAACAAAAGCAGAAATGGCAAAAAAAGCTGATAGTAGAAGTCGTCCCCAAAAAAATCCTAAAAAGTTGCGTTGAATAGCAAGGGTTAGCTTGTTTCGCAGGGGCGGGGGAAATCGTTGAAGAATGAAAGACCAAAGCCTTCCTCCATCTAGCAACATGAAAAATGCGACAACAGCAATCAAGATGAGATTGACGAACTGGGTTAGCAATTCGGGTAATATTGTTAAACCAATGCCAATTCCTGAAAGGATTTGATTGCGGAAAAACTCTTCAATGGCTTCGAGATCAATTGGTAGATCCCATCTAGCCAATTTTTTTTCAAATTGTCCTCCTATAAATATAATTTTATCGACAATTTCAGGTAAGTTATCAATTAATTCTTGACCTTGAGATAAAAGGGCAAATCCTAGTGTAACTGTAAAAAGAAAAAGTATAGTAATAAAAAGTAAAAATACCACAAATACGGCAACAGTGCGAGGTAGAAAATGCTGCAACCATCTCACTGGATAGGTGAGTAAAAATGCTAATATTGCGGCTAATGTAAAGATGACTACAACGGTCTCAAAATAAACAAGAATTTGATAAAAAACCACTGCTAAAATAATTAAAAGCAAATAGCGAATCAATTCACGGTTAGTTAAGTGAATCATGAATTTAATCTAGTCCGTGGTGTTGAAATCATTTTAAATGCATCTTCTACTCGCTTGGGTAGCGTCCTGTATCACCTGGGAATGAACCGCTTCGTACAGGTGTTGACCGGAATTAATGGGTCTCAAGCCCCGTCCCTTCCAGGGCGGGGAGGATGTCAAAGGATTCCCTTGACCAATGAGTCGCTCGTTTCTGAAAATAGTATGAGGGCGGGTCTTTTATCTCGCTCAATCGAAGATTATAGCGTGGGGAACCTATCGCCGGATTAGCTAAACTAGCCAAACCCGTGGTTGGGAAACATTCCGTCCCAAATAAGTAAGGCGCAGACATTGCCAAACCTGGGTAAACCAGTTTCGCACCTCTGTGGTTGATGAACCGCGATAACGGCATACTAATCCTTGGTTCTGAGTTTGGCTCACTCCCGCTTCTCCTTGGCGTTGGCTGGCTGTCCACAGGCTTCTGGCATTATCTACGATCGCGGATGATACGGGTGGTCCTATCCAGATCAGGGTTCCGACAATGGGTTGTCCAGCTAATCCATGGGGACTATCGAGTACCGCTTCCCCTCCCGGTAACCACTGACGATCAATCCACAATGGGTGTCCTTGCTGCCAGATTTCGGTATGCGATCGCCAATCCCCTTGTAAGAACCTTTCCTTCCTGGCAGTACGCCCAAATCGGGTAATCTCCCAAGCTAACCAACTGGCTCCCGGTGCTAATTCTACCGTCATCTGCTGCTGATAAACCGCACCATTAAATACAATTGTTTCCTGCGGTAACCATTCCAAACAAGCCCCCGCTTCGACGTGGATATGAATCTGTTGTTTGGCTCTTTGTCCGTTGCTGCGATAGATTTTACTCGCCGCCGCCGTGGTAATCAAGGCTTGAGCATTTTCTTGAAGGTGGATGGTTTGTGACAAGCGATCGCCACCGACAATACCCCCGGCTGTATGTAAGACTACGGTATGACAAACCCCTTGTCCTTCGGGGTAAAAGGGGCGCTGCACCTTCAGAGGGGAAGTTATGCGATCGCGCACTAAGCGGGTTTTACCCTGATCATCGGCATAGACTAACTCTAAACTGCCTTGCCATTCTGTTTGGGGATGAGACATTCAGCTTCACAACGAGCAAGCGTTAGTCAGAATCATACACGCGATCGCGCACCGATCTGGGTAACAAAGGCGGTAATGGGTTGTGAATTCAGTATCCGCAGGTTGCAGGCGATCGCCAACTTCAGAAAGAATCATGGTAAACAACCTTAAGTAGTACAAGGACTTGCAATTATGTCTAGTATAAAAACAGATGCGACGTTGTGGATGATGGATGAATTGTATGGGATCAAAGAAGTCCCACCGGATCAAGATTCTGAATCATTTACGAAAGCTGTTCTAATTTGTTCAAAAGGAGACGGAACAATATCACCAGAAGAAAGAGCTTGGTTTGTCGGATGTTCAGCAGCTTATCATAATACAAAAGGGTATGAACTCGCCAAAATTTATACCGGAGATGATGATTTACAGAAAGTTATAGGAGAAAGTTCTAATGTTGCTAGTCGGAAAGGGCGACTGATTATCATATATGTGGCGATTAAAACATGCAGTGCTGATGGAGGATATCATCCAGATGAGCAAAAAAAGATTCATCAAATGGCAGCACAATTAGGAATAGAAGAGAGTGTTGTTCGGGAGGTTGAACAATTGTGTCTGGAAGAAGCAGAAATACGTCAAAAACGCCTTGCTATTTTATCGGATTAAAAAAGTAAACAATAAGCTGTAATGCAATTTGCATAAGTCCTATTCAATCTCAAGAAATCCATAATCAACAGCTAGAAATAAACACAGATGATTATCTATTGTCACTCTGGGAAACTAAACGTCAAACCTGATGGCTGAAAGCCTTTGCTGCAAAGCATTTTGGCGTTTATAAACGGATAGAAACTCATGACATAGGGGTGACTTGTAAAACTCTCTCCTTGTAAGGGTTTCAACCTTTTTCATTCCGAAAGTGACATAAGATCGTTATAGTGTTTATTAATACGAAGTCGAGAGAGTACAAGAGTTTGAGTGTTATCCCGAATATCACCTTTGAGAAATGCTATACAATAAAAATAAGTCCACAAAGACTAGATAATCAACGATGACAATGGCATTACCTAACAGACCAAAACAATGTTGGCTTTTGCAGGTATTTAAGTGGCTCTCCGATCCAGTCGGTTATATGGAAGCCACAGCCAAAGAATATGGCGATATTTTTACCTCGCCAGTTGTGGTAAATCTTGGGGACGTTGTATTTATTAGTAACCCCCAAGGTTTACAAACAATTTTAAGCAATCCTCAACAGTTCCCTGCCTCTGGGAATTTAAATAAAACTCTTCAACCTTTATTAGGTAGTAATTCTATCATCTTGTTGGATGGTGAAGAACATAAAAAACGACGAAAATTACTGTTACCTCCGTTTCACGGAGAAAGAATGCAGGCTTATGGTCAGCTTATTTGCGATATCACTAAGAATGTGACGAGTCAGTGGAGGGTTGATCAACCATTTGCAATTCGGGACAGCTTACAAAAAATTGCCATGCGGGTAATTTTTTCTACGGTGTTTGGTCTGCATGATCGGCCCCATTATCGCCAATTACAAGAATTGTTATCTGCCAGACTCAATGCCACGAGTTCTCCCTTGAGTGCCAGCTTAATTTTTTTCCCATTTCTAGCAAAAGATTATGGGGATTGGAGTCCAGGGGCAAAGATTCAGCGTCACCAAAGACAAATTGATGAATTGCTTTACGCAGAAATTCGCGATCGTCGGGCTGAAGGCGAGAGCAATCGCACCGATATTCTCAGTTTATTATTATCAGCTCGTGACGAAAATGGTGAGGGGATGAGTGATGAAGAATTACGAGATGAGTTGATCACTTTGCTAGTGGGAGCTTACGAAAACACGGCGACGGGTCTGGCTTGGGCTTTTTATTGGGTTCATCGCTTACCAAAAGTTAAAGAGAAACTCTTAGCAGAAATCGATTCTCTGGGAGAGAATCCCAACCCGATGAGTTTGTTTAAACTTCCCTATCTGACTGCGGTTTGGCAAGAAACATTACGCATCTATCCAGTGGGAGTGTTGACCTTGCCTCGTTTGGTACAAGAATCTGTAGAAGTGGGGGGAACATATTTAGAAGCTGGGACAATTATCTTTCCCTGTGTTCATTTGCTGCATCAGCGTGAAGAGTTATACCCAGAACCTAAAAAGTTTAAGCCAGAACGCTTCCTGGAGCGTCAATTTTCCCCTTATGAATATATACCGTTTGGGGCGGGGGCTCGTCGCTGTATTGGTGCTGCATTGGCTGAGTTTGAAATGAAATTAGTGTTGGCAACCATTCTCAAGCAGTATCAACTAGAATTAGTTAATACTCGTCCGGTTAAACCTCAACGTCGCGGTTTGGCTATTGAGCCTGCGGGTGGGGTAACAATGATCCTGAAGGGCGATCGCATTTCTGAAGAAAAATCTCTAGTTGCTGTATAAAATGTATTGTGGTTAATTAATGCAACCTGATAAATTGCCTCCTTTCTGAAGCCACTGGTTTCAGAACTGGCTGATGTGTTTGGCAATGCTCTCGGCTCTAGTGTAGCGGAATTCGGTTTTAAGTCTATTATTCACAAGTTATCTCCCTTAGTTTATAAGTATCCCTTTCAGCTACCTACCGACTATCTTATGATTTTCCGGTGCTTTGCCACTCTTGAAGGATTAGCACTCAATGTCGCTCCCAACTTCCGATTAATTCTGAAACCAGAAGCCCAAAAATTAAGTCAGGAAATTGCTATTAAATGGATGAGGAGAATGTACGATTTAATATGGAATTAAGCAGGGAACTGATATTACTCAAACAAGACAATCCCCGCACTCGCGGTAAATCCAATCCCAAAGATAACTATAATTCCAATTCCGCTAGTAAATTGACCCTCTGCCAACATAAATCCCACAGAGGCACTAGACAGATTGCCGTACTTGCGTAAAATGTCGTAGGATAAAGCAACTTGCGGGGATCTGGGAGATAAACCCAGTTTCTTAGAAACTCCATCAAGGATCTTACGACTGCCTGTATGCATCAGACATACTTTAGCTTGGGATAGGTGGTTGATGGGTAATTGAGGCTGTTTTAGCAAAGCTTTCACCGTTGCTTCGGCATAAGCTGTCCCCCGTCGGGGAACTTCCCGTCGCATCCAATATTGGGGTACACCATTTATAGCTGGATGCTCAGTACCACCATCAGACATTACCAGTAAGTTGGCATCATCTGGGTTTTCGTTGGTTAAATGACAGATTGACCCAAAAGAAGCGCCAGATCGATTATTCTGGGAGCCGAGGAGTAACGCAACGGCGCCATCACCAAATAAAAAGGCTTGGATTACTTCTTCCGTGGAGCGGAGCATGGCTAACTGTTCGGCTGAAGGATCAGCCATTGCCTTAATTTCGCGAAAGCTATAGTATTGCCTACAACAGAGATGTTTTATGGTGTAAGGTGTGGCTGCTTCAGAGATGACGACTAGGACTTTTTTGTTAGGATTAGCGAACAGATACCACTGAGCAACTTCTACTGCTTTGAGCAGTCCGGCACAGCCTAGACCCTGCATATTGATGATACTTATATCTGGCTTGAGGATACCATGTAACGAAGCCATCAGGTCTGAAGCGAGACCGGGTAGCAAGCGACTCTGGGTGTTTGTTACGGCAATCAGCAATCCTACCTGATCGGGAGCCACATCTGCACAGGCGAGGGATTTCTTCACCGCCAAAGCACCCAACTCTGTGGCTGTAGTAGCAGCTTGCATCTCCTCTTTGCCAAGGATTATTTCTCGAACATTATGCAGTACAGAATATCGGTTCTCTACTCCCATGTTCTGAATCGTTTTCACTAAGCTGGGTGATAATTTACCCCCTAACTCACTCAGCAGCGAAGCTGTGGATATGTTAGTTGATGGTAAAGTTGTAGCAATCGACAGAAGATGGGTGTACATTTTTGACTTGACTGTCCAACTAACTTTTCTTGATGGGCTAAAACTAAAGTTAATCTGACTAGGGATAGGGATAAGGTAGAATAATTAGCCAAGTGGGCTATAGCCACCCTAAATTATACTTTTCACGGTATGTGGTGCAACGTGTGTTGTAGAGACGTTGCATGCAACGTCTCTACTATCTTCTCGGTTCTATGGCGTTAGTCTATCCAGAATTTACTGTCATGCCAACGCCTAACCAAAATCTAATAAGGGACTCCATTGGGAAACATTAGAGCAATCCGTTTTTCGCGGATCTTGGCTTCCTCCATATACAGTTCTTCTATCTGAGTAACCACATCTTCTTCAATCCCAATATATTTTGCCAGCTTGCGAACAGCCGCTTTTTCCTCTGCATGATATTCTTTATCAGCCGAACAAGCTTGTATAGCAACATATATAACTATGTGAGGATTACTACTTAGGGCTGAGGCTTGATTCACAACATCCTGCAAATCCTCATTGGGTTCATAAGTTTTGGCTAGTTCATATCCAGGATTGCGATAGGCGGCGGCACGACCAGCAACCCAGTTTCTTTCTTCTGGTGCTAGTAATCCATCTCCCTTAGCACAAATCAGGACGGCTTTGAGAAAAGCTTCATATTCTTCGTTTGGTGGGACAGTTTTCATCCCATACATTTCATTCATTATCCACTGACGGGCATCTTGTTCTATATCGGACATATTTAACCTCCTCTTGGAAAGAGCGTGTAACATTGGTCAATTGCGTATTATACACTCTTTAAGGAATTTTTGTTCGACCCAACCTATAGTGGAGATAATGGCTGAAAGCATTGCTGGGTTTGACTTACAGGTTTTACGACAAAGGGGCGGCGAAACCATTGCCTAGAGCGTCGATTCAAGTAGATGCTCTGATTACGCTTACTGCTGTTCTAGCAAAACTTAGAGTTGTGTTTTACCCGATCAATGAATAGGTTTTCCACAATGAGGACAAAATTTTGAGGTTCGCTTACGTTTAAACGGGTGTTTCACTTGAAGTTCTTCCGAGAATCCAGACGCCAATATACCAGCAGGTAAAGCAAATAGCCCAATTCCCAGCACCGCTAACATCGCGCCCAGTAACTTCCCGATCAGCGTGACTGGATAGACATCACCGTAGCCCACGGTGGTTAAGGTAATCACACTCCACCACATAGACATGGGGATATTCGGGAAATCTTCTGCCTGCGCCTCATGCTCGGCAAAATAAATTAGACTAGAGGAGCAAAATAACAAAATAAACAAAATAAAAAATGTTATAATTAATTCTTCTTTTTTTGAACGAATAACTCGCCCTAATGTTCTTAATGAAGCCGAATAACGGCTCAATTTTAAAATTCTAAAAAATCGGAATAATCGTAAAGACCTTAAAAATCGCAAATCGGGGAATAGGAGCGGCAGATAAAAAGGGAAAATTGCAATTAAATCGATGAGCATTAAAGGCGTGAACATGAATCGTAACCGTCCCCGTATCGAATGCTTATAGTCTGGATTTACTGTACATGTCCAAAGCCTTAAGATATATTCAACACTAAATACGACAATTGAAACCTCCTCAAAAATAATAAAGTATCGTTTATACTGACACCCAATTGGATCAACTGTTTCCAAGGTAAAAGCAATCAAGTTTAGGGCAATTAATGTCCAAATAAATAGGTCAACTATTTGGCTAGCAGTATCCCTAATATCCGTCCGCTCTAAGATTTGATAAATTCGCACCTTAAGTCTGTCTATCATGGCGTCTTTTGCTGAGGGATGATGCATAAAAGACTAATGATCCATTGAATATATGAATTATGACTTATGCAATTTGATTTCCTGTTCCTTGTTCTTTAACATAGCTGACCGGGATAAAATAGAGTACGCTCAATTTGGAAGCTATCAAAGTCTGTATAATTACGACCCGTGGGGCGTCCGACACGGGCAGAATCATTCACACCTACAGACAAGATTATGGTATCAGGGACGCGATTTCTCAATTCACCCCGACGGCGAAACTCATGTTCGAGACGTTCTTCGACTTGCTTGACACCATCACCTCGGACGCCCAAATTGTAGAGGACATGACCGGGACTATCGGGTAACATGTATTGGCGTCGCAGCCGTTCAACCCAGCCGCCTCCTTCGGGATCTCCAAATCCATAGATCAGGCTATCGCCCAAGACAACCAGTTTAAGGGGATGTCCGGGATTTCGGTGAGAGGGATGAAGACTAGGAGCAACGATGGTTTGCATAGACAGTTGTAGTTCGTCAGGTGTTTGTTAACAAATCGATACATTTGCAGGAATTGATACAATGTTACCTTATCGGAGGCTCACGCCATAATCGCTAGATTTTCTGTGTTAGCCAAGCAGGGCGTTAGCCAAAGCCCAGTTAAGATGAATGGCAGTAAAAAGCGTGCATTGGGGGATTGCCGTATCCCGTAGGGTGGGCATTGCCCACCAGCTTATGCGTCAGTACCATTCCAGTTAAGATAATGAGGAGGGTTTCCTCAAGTGGGGAAATCATCCTTGAGAAACCTTTCTCCCCACAGACCATGATTCAAGCCTTACCTAAACCTGTAACATTCGATGAATTTATTGCTTGGTATCCGGAGAAGTCAGAACACCATTATGAACTTTATAATGGAGTAATTATTGAAATGCCTAAAGCTAGAGCCCCTAGAGCTATCTTAATATAATGTCCAAAAAGTCAAGCAACGAAAAAGTGACAGATAAAACAGATTCCCTAGTAAAAGACAAGGAAAAAGTCAAAGCCGACAAAAGCAAATCCAAGAAACTGAAGAAGAAAGTTTACAAACGGGAATTGCGTCGGTTACAGGTTGAGTTAGTCAAATTGCACGAATGGATTAAACAAAAGGGATTAAAAGTCGTCGTCGTTTTTGAAGGGCGGGATGCAGCCGGGAAAGGCGGCGTGATCAAGCGGATTACGGAATGCTTGAATCCCCGTGTATGTAAAGTGGTGGCGCTGGGTACGCCCACAGAGCGAGAGAAAACTCAATGGTATTTTCAACGCTATGTGCCATATCTGCCAGGAGCCGGGGAAATGATCCTGTTTGACCGCAGTTGGTACAATCGAGCGGGTGTGGAACGAGTGATGGGGTTTTGCACGGATGAAGAGTATCAGGAGTTTCTGCGATCGTGTCCAGAATTTGAATGCATGATTCAGCGATCAGGAATTATTCTGATCAAGTATTGGTTTTCCGTGAGTGACGACGAGCAAGAACGCCGTTTTCGTCAACGAATGGAAGATCCGACCAAGCGCTGGAAACTGAGTCCGATGGATTTAGAGTCTCGCGCTCGCTGGGTGGAGTATTCTAAAGCCAAGGATGAAATGTTTGCGGCGACGGATATTAAGCAATCACCTTGGTATGTGGTGGAAGCCGATGAGAAAAAACGCGCCCGTCTCAATTGCATTTCTCACCTGTTAAGTCTGATTCCCTATAAAGATTTAACACCAGACTCAATTGAGTTACCCCCCCGACAGCCGGAATTGGAGTATCACCGTCCGCCTATGTCTACACAAACGTTTGTCCCAGAGATTTTCTGAGGTTTCGGTGTAGTGTGGGGTGTGGGGTGTGGGGTGTGGGGTGTGGGGTGTGGGGTGTGGGGTGTGGGGTGTGGGGTGTGGGGGGTGGTGGGAGGAGTAAGGAGGAATGACAAATGGCGATGGACAGAGGACGA
>NZ_JAVKBY010000010.1:0-21558 GCF_040222985.1 Coleofasciculus sp. F4-SAH-05 | reverse complement strand
AGTTTTCTAGGTTCTGTAGGTCGTGCCGAACAAATAAATGCCGCCGTACCTGTCGGAATTCTACCAAAATTGTTAGTGTTTCGCAGTCCCCCACCTAAATCTTGCGATTTTAGATGGGGACTGCGCTCAACTTTTGTTCAACACCAGTCCATTCAATTGGGTCGGGTCGCCCTTTACTTAAGATTGTAGATTGTCTATAGATTAGACTCTGGAGGGCAAAGCCAATCTAACAGTTCAGTCGGAATATCTTCATAACGTTCTAGCACAAAGTCCATCAAGGCAAGATGACGCAAATCTCGCTTGTTGAGGACGGCGGTAGTTGCCACCTCTTCTAAACCAGCTTGCCACAGTAGACATGGAACGATCGCAGATAAAAGCAATGGTTTCATGATTCACCTGCCATTTGGCATAAAACTGTTGCGGCGTCATTCCCAGTTGACAGTAGCCGTAGAGGTCAATTAACGTGAGTTCGCGTTCAGTGATTGGACGGGGACTCCTCATCGGACTTCCTCCAAAGGTTCGAGATCGTCTTCCCAAGCCGTATCAGCCACCGTCCACTGGGAACTGGGGGAATGTTGGTCTAGCCAAATCAGGTAGCACCATGTCCAAGCACAGTGGTGGGGCGCAAAGCTGTAGAATCTGCCGATCGCAATCCCCCAGTCTGGTGATTTAAGATTATCTTGGCGATCGCTTGTCCATTTCAGTTTGTCTCCGTCTCCAAAACGAGGCGGTTTGACCTGGGGAAAGTTGGCGGGTAGATGAATTGATGGGAAAAGAAATCGCCGGAAACTGAAGCTGGGAAGTAAATCAGTGCTACCGTGACGTAGGGCGCCATCGATAAAGTGCGATCGCGTTTCCGTTCAGGTTGGCGGTTAAGTCTCGGATTAGGATTGCGGCGAGGCTGTCGAGTTCCGATGGGGTCAGGTTCACCCAAGAAGCATCAAAGTCAGCGTCAGAGTAGGTTTGCAGGTGGGTGAACAGAGATGCGATACGTGCTTCGCACACGCTTCGCGATCGCGAAATCTTCTAACGCTTGTTGATAGCCTTGCTGGTAGGTGAGTTCACCAGGGGGACAATTTGGTTTTAACATGGAAAAAGTCTCCGTTTATGGGGTAGTCACAAGTCGGCAGAAAGCGTCGGAAACTTGGTGCTGGCTTGTGACACATTTAGGTTTGTTAGCGGTTGGATAAATAGACATATCGCTGCTGGTGGATTATTTCGAGTCGGGATAACGCCTCTGGTGTATAGCGTTGGGCTTCAATGCAGATTGATTGCCACAGGCGATCGAGGGCGTCGAGGTGGGGAGAGTAGCGTATAAGCGTGCGACAAGCGGCAATCCACTGTTCAATTTGACGGTAGCTGACGAAGTAACCGCCGATTCCTTTGATATGTACCCAAAGAACGTTATGCCATTTTTCCCAGTTGAGGATACGCTCTTGGGGGATGTTCAGGTGTTTGGCGATTTGCCCAAGGGTGATAACGAAGGTTTTGGGGTTGATGCGATGGCGTATAGGTTGCATGGCTTTACTGTTAGATAGATGCTTTACCGAATTTTTGTGTCAATACCTATCTATAATATATGCGGTAGAGCATCAATATGTAAATACCCTCCTGGAAATTTGTTTGAGTGTTCTAGTCTTCTTCTATGACGTGAAATCCAACCTGTTCTGCAATCAGGCTTAAATACTTAGATGTAGCGAGAGTCGGCTCATAAGCGCTGTTTTCCCACTGACTAACTGTCGCCTGTCGTACACCAAGCTTTTGGGCAAACTCTGCCTGAGTTAAACCCATATAGCGACGTAGTGCCTTAATGAGTTGAGCATTCCATAGCACACTGTCACCCAGATGCGGAACTTTGGGTTTAGCCGTAGGTTGGCGAAATGTCACCCGTTGCTGCTCAAAATCCACATCCTCAACCCGATATCCAGCTTCCATCCAAGCAGAAGCTTGCAGTGCGCCTTTGCTGCGATTGCTCCACCATGCCCGTTTTTTGTGTGCTGAGTCGGGTAGGGTGTTATTCATGAGTTTCTCGATTTCTGCAAAGGTGAGAATGACTTCCGCTTGATTGCTCTCTTGCAGAAATTCCAGGAGTGGCTGGTACTTGCTATCTGGCTTCATGCAGCAAAACCTCTACACCAATCAACGTCTGTGGGTTGAGATGCTGGTGGGATTTCTTTTGTGGTGCAGTGGGAAAGGGGCATGAAGCTTTTCTAGGGGACTCTTGACCATCTCTAGGATGCCAGAAAATTGGGGCGTGCGATCGCACTCTCCTGCCAAATTGCCATTAGTAATCGAATCCAGCCTGAGAAAGCGACTAACAGAATAGGCGAATGTAGGGGCACCATCCTTGCGCCCTCACCCCCCTCACCCCCTGTATCTATCCTGATGAGAAACGCTATAATCGCTGTCGCAGTCGTTCTTCAAAGCTCCGTTTCAACCTAAATTGAGCGTTAGCCATGCCTTGGATGAGGGTATCGAGTTCTGCTTGCGGTGGCTTCTTCGTTTGCACCCAAGCCTCAAGAATATCGGGCAAAGTCAGATGGGGTTCAACACATGAACATGAATTACGAAATTCTAGGTCAGCGCCTGCGGCTAGCGCGTGAGCGTTCTCGAATCAGTCAAACTGAAGCCGCTCAAGTTATAGATGTCACGGCGGCGGCTCTAAACCAGTACGAGAGCGGGAAGCGTCGGGTGGATGCTTTTACCTTAGAGCGTCTATCTCGGCTTTACGGAGTACCCCTGCGATCGCTGTTTGGCGAAGAAACCGTTCAATCCGACTGGGAAGAAGCATTACGGCTTAATTCTGAAACTATTTCTGCTTCCAGTAAAGCTGGAATTGCCCGTTTGATTGAAAAAATTTATGCCCTAGAGGAACTCTATACTCAGACAGACACTCCTTTTCCTGGCGTTTATCACCCACCTTTTGCTCCTCTTGCCAATCGCCTATTGCCGGAAACTGAGACGGCGGTGTTGGCGGCTCAAAAGGCTCGATATCACTACAACTTGGGAATGGCTCCTCTAGTTAATTTACGAAGCTTCTTAGAGGCTCAGGGATTAATGATATTTATTATTCCCTTTGGCAACGAACAAAATGCTATCTCTGGGCTATTTTTGTCTCATTCTAAACTGGGAAATATTATTGCCATTAACCAAACCCAGACTGATACTCGCAGCTCTTTTAGCTTGGCTCATGGACTAGCTCATTGTCTCTATCAACATGACCAATATGCTATTCTTTGTCACCATGGAGATACTAACCCGTTGGAATGTTTTGCTGAGAAATTTGCTGGCTATTTCCTGATTCCTTCAGCCGCATTGCAGGAACGTTTACATAGTCTGGGAGTAAAACGGGTTAGGCATCCGGCGGAAGTTGTGCATTTAGCGCACTATTTCGGCGTTAGCTATGAAGAAATGTTAGTTCGATTGGATTGGGAACATCAACTTGCAGGTTCTCAGGAAGATTTTAAGCAGATTCAGCCCGCACATTTATCTAGACACTTGGGTTATAGTTCTTACTTTGAGAGTGGAGAGGGCTTTCTTCCCTTGGAAAAACGTTTACCCAGAATCTTCCTCGAACTTGCCTATCGTGCTGTTCTAGCAGACAAGTTATCCATGCGGCGGGTAGCGGAAATGTTGGGCATTAGCGATATTGAATTAGAGGATCGGCTGTTTATGACTGAGCAAACACTTGAAGAAATTGCCAGTTAATCAAGGGGTGTGTAAGTCTCCATTAATCAAGCTGGGCGGTTTAAACCGCAGCTACACAGACAAAACCCGCCTTCGCGGGTTATAACAACTATAATTTTCTACTATCTCCCAAAATTTTTATCAAAAAATATCGGTATTTTTCAAAAAGCATGGGGTTGGATGACTTGTATACTTCAAAAACAGGTGTATCTGCTCTTTTGGTTCCGTGCAGATAATGAGATATAAATGCACATCCATCTTCCTCTTCTGGATCAACCATAATCACATTGCCATAGGGAAAGTGGGAATAAAGATAAAGTTCAAAACTACCGGGCAAACTCGCTGCCCTAAACTCATCTCTCAGGCGGCTTAAAGTGATGAGAGACTGACGTATTTTGTCTACTAAGTTTGGCTCTCCTCTATCATTAGCATAGTTTTTAGCTATTTCACTGTCGGGATCTAGAATTAATATTTTGAAGTTTACGCCTCTTTGGAGTAATTCCATTACAGGCTGTTTGCACTCTGAGAAGGGTCTCTGTTCAAAGTAACTGGTAAAACTACTTAAAGCAACGCCGATTTGAACTACCTCTCGTTTCGCTTCTTGAAGAAATGCCACCTTTTGTTGCAAAGGTAGCCTCCCAATTTCATAAACTCTAGGTGAGCTAGTTTGAGTTGTGGTCAGCTTTTTTTCTAGAGTATTTTCCAAATCACTGAGGAAGATTTGACGGTCTACTGCTCTGATCGAGCTTTCGTAAATAAAGGGAATGGCTATAGCAGCCGCTAAGAACGTCCCTAAATCTCCGGTGATTTTCCAGAAAGCATCAGTTTTGTCTATGGCAAGTATACGCAACCCTAAACCGATGATAAAGAGAATAATCGCGATCGCACCCTGGTATCGCTTCAGGATACGTTCTAGGGATGCTTTAAACCCATCTGGGGAGGTTCTAGTCATGATTTTTCTGCCTCTGCTTAATATTTCGTTAAACAAACCAGTTCCCGTTTGGGATAACTTGGGGATAACATGGGATTCATAGACAATTTCATTAGTACCCTCTCCACAGTTAGATTGTCATGATGCCTTGCGCTGTTATTCTCACGGCTATTCCTGTCGAATATAAAGCAGTTCGCGCTCACTTGAGCGATCTCCAGGAAGAGACGCACCCGGAAGGAACCATCTACGAACGAGGAAACTTCTCATCCAATGGTGGCTCATGGCAAGTTGGAATTGTGGAAATGGGTGCAGGCATTGCTGAGGCGGCTGTAGAAACTAAACGAGCCATCGACTATTTCCAGCCGAACGTTATCCTATTCGTTGGGGTAGCAGGTGGACTCAAGGATGTCAAACTTGGTGATGTGGTAGCCGCAACGAAAGTTTATGGGTACGAGTCGGGAAAAGTTGTCGAAACTTTCCAGCCAAGACCTAATGTTAGCCAAGTTAGCTATCCTTTGGAACAGCGAGCTAAGGCTGAGGCTAGAAAGGAAGAATGGTTAGAGAGGATTCAAGGTTCTAGTTCGGACTTGGAACCGGAAGCTTGGGTTGGAGCTATAGCCGCAGGTGACAAAGTAGTGGCTTCAACCCATTCTGAAGTTTACCAGCAGCTACGTCAAAATTATGGTGATGCGCTAGCAGTAGAGATGGAGAGCCACGGTGTTCTTAAAGCTCTCCGCGCCAACCCGGAAATCAATGCGTTAATTATTCGTGGTATCTCAGATCTGATTGAGGATAAGAGCAATGCCGATGATGCTGGATTTCAAAAAATTGCTGCACGACACGCTAGTGCTTTTGCCTTCCAAATCTTAGCGAAGCTCGATATTAATAAGCTGACAGAGGAAAGGCAACCATCTGAGTCGGAAAGGAAAATTCGCTCAGCTAGTGAGAAGGTTCAGAAAGGAGCATCTTTCAGAGATGTGAAAGTTACTGACAGTCATGGTAGCACCTTCAGCATAGGAAACACTACTCAAAATTGAGAGAGAAAAGTCAAGCTCTCTCCCAAATTAAATTAAGGAAGCTAAAATCATGAGTGATAAATCTACCTTTTTATATGAACAGAGAGGAGCTTCTTTCGGAAATGTTGAAGTCATTGACAGTCATAGCAGCACTTTTAATATAGGGAATACTACTCAAAATACTTATTTACAAAAGCCCGACTTTTTCGAGCCAAGCCTAGAACAATTTGAGTCTCCTAATTTTGTTAGCCCTAGTCAGGGTATCATTCAAAAGTTTTTCGGATTTATTCAAGAAAAGCGAATATTGGCATTCGGTGGAGGAAATGATATCGATAAGCCTAGTTTAGCGAGGTACTTTGCATGGCATATTAGCAACCGTGGATATGAAAAACTACCTATCTTAGAGTGGCAGCGCAGTTCTGATCCACAAAGTATTGATGTGGAACTCCAAAAAGCCGAAGAAACCACAATTTTTCTTTTAAATCAGGTTTCGCCTCAAAATATTGGCTATGATTTATCCCGAATTCATAAGATGGCTGTTTCGAGACAGCATTATGTCATAATAACCACAGATATACCTATTGAAAGTTGGAAGCTATCTCCAGAAACCACTGAATTCTGGCAAAACTTGTCAGGGGCAGAACTCTATGATCAAAACAGTTTAGTTAAGGCTCTTGTTCAGGCGCTGAATAATACGACTGAATCTTTAAAGCAGGTATTGCTGAATGAAAATATTGAACCTGAAGATCAATGTATTGGAAATTTGACAGTCCACACAGTTGCTCAACAGTTACAGACTCCAGACAAAATTGCTCGTTTTGTACAACTTCTGGCTAAAGAGTTTGATAAAAACCAGGAATTACCCCAGAAAACAAAAGTCATTGAATTGATTAAAGAAATTAAAAATAACGAAACGGCATTAAATAATTGGTTCTATCAAATATTGGATTCTCGCGAACAATTGCTAGCTTTGGGATTAAACTTTTTTACAGGTTTGCTTGATGATCAGTTCTTTGCCGCGCTAGAAGAAATTGTAGAAAACGTTTGGCAGAAGCGTGATCCATCCTTACGCGCTCTTGATTACTGCGATTTAGATAATCTCCGCAATTTTTTCAATTTAAATCCGATAAACACAGAGACTGATCGAGCAAAAGTTGAAGGTTGCTTTCCCCAACAACGCCGAATGTTGTTTAAAGTAGCCTGGTCTAGTCATCGCAGGCAAATTCTTGCTGCACTAGCTACAATAGAAACTCTAGTTCAGAATTCGGTAGCTAATAGGTCTTTTGAACAGGAATTATATGGAACCTCAGCAAGATGTGAGCAAATTCGCCTTGTCTTAGGTGAAGCTCTAAGCGATATTGGTTGGATTTCTCCTACTGCTATACAAGACACCTTACGCCATTTAGCTGCAGATGAAGAACTAGAAGTTCAAGCAGTAGCTGCCTACGCAATGGCACGCTGGCGTGACCCAAACTATAACCGTGAACAGGAACTATTTGAAACGCTTCACAATTGGCAAAATGATCAACGTTTAATTAGCCAATTAAAAAGTATCCTGACTAATCAGGATGAGAAAACAACGAAGGAGCCACAAGACTATATTCGAGCTACTATTGCTCTAACAGTTAGTTACGCGGCTCTATACGACCCCCCTAATCAACTTCACCCAAAACTGTATGACTTACTCAAAAAGCTATCAGAAGATCCAAATAATTTAGTCCGCGATCGCTTTGGTTACCATACTTTACCTAGAGTGGCATCGTTACATCTTGTCCAATTGCGCGATATGCTTCATGACCTTACACTGAAACTAGACTTAATTCCAGCAATTAGCAGGAGTTTAGCATTCACTTACCAACTAAATCCTGAAGAAGTTCTGAGAACGCTAGAGTTGTGGATCAGCGAATGCTCAACAAGTAGATCCATAAATTTTACTGGTATAAAAATTACACGATATAATTGTTTGCTAGGAACTGTAGCATTAACTTATGGGCAAATTCGGTATGATGAAGGAATTAATCCATTTACCCCTGACCAAGGGTTTCACCGCTTACGAAATATCCTTCAACGCGAACGATATTCTTTCATCCGCCAAGTTGTTTTAATTGCCATTAAATTACTAACCATCCGATACTTTGAGCAAATCGAAGATCTGTTACAGGATTTAGTTGCTGAGGTCAAATCCAATGAGCGTAAAGAAATCGTCTATATACTAGGTGAAACTTATCTAAAACAGCGTGAAAACCTTTCAAATGGGGATGATGAGATTGAAATCAACGGTCATCGCTACTCGATTTGGAGGGATCTCAATCAGCGTCCTCGAACTGCTGTAGAAGAGGCAATGTTTCGTTGGCTAAAGGATAATTCAAAACCTGTGGCTCAACAAGTTGCAGAAGACACAGAAGTGAAGTTTTATGAGGTGCTAGATCAAGAAGAAGAGAAAAAAATTCAGGAGATACAAGACCGACAATCAAAGCAAGAATTGTACTCAAGAGAGAGTTGGGTTGATCCTGTTATTGTTAGTCAATCTAAGTCGGGTTTTTATCTCAACAAGTTAGTGCCATGGTTGGCAACCAAGAATGCAGAACGCTATCGCCCAGCTATCAGCAACCTATTGCCTAAAGCGTTTTGGCATTACCAATTACGTCGGGATATGATGACTTTTGTTCTTCGGAAGTGGAGTCATGTTTCAGATAATGAAGTAAAAACTATTTCAAGTCTTTTGAAATCTGCTTTACGGTGGGCAGCAATCCTTCCTTGGTTACTTGCCGTAGGGGGTGGAAGCTTACTGATGTTGATAATCGTTGTAGCAACGACTATAAAGTCAAATCTGTCTGAGCCTGATATAGTGCAAGCTCCAACTTCTCCAGAGCAACCAAATAACTCAAGAAAACCATCAGAAAATTTACCAGTGAATCCAGGTCAAATAGAAAATCCCTTTTATAAGGAATCTTTTCCAAAAGCTGTATGTGGTGATCCTTTGCCCAAAGACCCAAATGTATATCCTGTAAATTTCTATCCTGTTTACATTGATTACAGCGAGAATAGTTTGATTAAGGTCACTTCAAGTTTTTGTCAAGATGCTCGGAAAAAGACCAGGGAAGAAACAGATAATCTATCTATACAAGTTGCTTCTTTCGCTACCATTGATCGTGCTGAAGCTTTTAAAGATTTCATGATAGATAATTTTGGTAGTGGTGAAATTGGAGAACCGACTCAAATAGAGTCCCCAAAGTAATTATGGAATAAGGCGTTTTTGGTTGGTCAGTTGTTTGAAGCTAGCTTGTAATCTTTGTCAGTTGTTGGTGCGATCGCGTCTCCGGCGGCGACAGTAGCGAACACTTCACACAGACAACTCCCAATCTTCCAGGCGTAGCCCTTCGACACGACTAAATTCGCGGGTATTGTGGGTGACTAGGATTAAGTCGTTGGCAAGAGTAATTGCTGCAATCTGAAGGTCATTCGGACCAATAGGAGTCCCTAAAGCTTCTAGTCGCGCCCGGATACGCCCGTAGACTGCTGCTGCATTGCCATCAAAAGGAAGACTGACTAACTCGCTGAAAAACTCCTGATACAACGCCAAATTACTCTCCAGGCGAGTACCTTTATAAGCACCATAATAGAGTTCAGCTTTGACAATACAGCGCTTCGCGCTCTTATGGAGTACAGTATTAGCCCGCTATCCCTCAAACTGCTAGATTGATGTTGTACCTCATAGCAGAGGAAAGCGCTGTATCGCACAGCACGATGTCTTGCCGTGGAATAGTCATCAATTTCTCAACAACTGCTGAATTTCGACGAGTCAGATAGAGAATGCACGTATTCGTATCTAACAGATAAATCACAAAAGTTCCCAAAGCCGCTGCTCATATTCTCCTTGTTCCCCTCGTGTCAATGGTTCCCCTTGCCACTTTCCTGCTGTCTTCTCAAAAAAACCAGGAGACCAGCCCAACTCTTCGGGTGTTTTAGGAATTGATTTTGTGTCAGTTTGCTTAAGGATTTGGGATTGAATAGCTGCTTCTATAATATACGTTAACTCGGCTGGCAGTGAGCGCTGGTGTTTCTGAGCTAGCCCCTTCAGTTTCTCAATAACGAAGGGATCTAAAGCTTCACTCATAACTTGCTCCCGCAGTCTAGCAATCACAACTTCCCTATCCGTCTTTTCATCAAGGGTAAGCTGTTGAAGACTAACTTCTACTTGGCGAGTAATTTCTTCTAACCACACTTTATAGTGTTGATCTCGCTGCTCTAATAATTGTAAACCTTCAAGAATTACTTCATCAGCCGTTTGATATTGACCGCTTTTAAGCTTTTCTTTAATCAATCGTTCCGCTTCTGGTGTTAGGGTTATATTCATCGTCTTAATATCTCCACGTTGATCCCATAAAAAATTTGAAACCTTGATCGGTGACTACTGCCTTTATTTAATTTATTTTACCAACAACCCTGCTCTTTAATAATGATGTTTTTAACAGTCTCATGCTAGGAGACTTTGGCTGGTATATAAAAATAAATGTTAACCATCCAAAACCACCTGTAAATCCAGTACAAATCCCGGTAAAACCTCTTCCCCTGATAAGCTATTCGGTGACTCTAAAACCTCAACCTCCCGATTCGGTCTATAAATCTCAACCCGTTTATTCTTCGCATCAATCAACCACCCCAAACGCAACCCATTGTCTAAATATTCCTGCATCTTTTTGCGTAAAGGTTCCATATTGTCACTCTTAGAACGCAATTCGATCGCAAAATCCGGACACAGTGGCGGAAATGCTTCCTGTTGTTTGGGTGTCAAAGCATCCCATCGTTCTTGACTCACCCACGATGCATCAGGAGAACGATCTGCTCCATTAGGAAGCCGAAATGCAGTAGAAGAGTTGAAAGCAACCCCTAGTTTTGTCTGGCGATTCCAAAACCACAGTTGTCCTTCTATATCAATATTCCGTTTTCCGGTAATTCCCCCAGTGGGTGGCATAATAATTAATTCTCCTATAGCTGTTCGTTCGAGTCGCACGTCGCGATTAGCCGCAGCGAGTTTTTCAAACTGCTCCTGAGTAACTTTTAGGGTTTGTGGGATAATAATTGGAATCATTGTTCGTTACAAGTCAAAAATGCGATCGCCTGTTTTTCTACCTGTGGGCGCACGTCTGTGCGCCCCTACGAGGTTAACCCTTGAATTTATGGCTGATAAATTGACTACCAATGCCACAACCAATGGCAAGCACCACGACAATAATTTGACTGGCAAGATAATGATGATGGTGAGGATGATCCTCCTGAATCTGGCTGATCGCCTCGACATCAATTCCGCGATCGCTCACCGGAATCGTTAACATATCCCAATGACTATCCTCACCAATCTCCACCTCCCACTCTCCACTGACGGAGTAGTCGGGTTCAAAAACAAACATCCCTTGTTCGTTTGTTCTTCCTTCAATCGGTGCATAGTCTGAACCCGCAGGAGGATGGACAATCACAGGCGCATCTTTAAATGCTTCTCCTGTGCTGAACAGCGATTGAAGTTCCAGGGACTTAATGTTTAAGTTATAGTTTGTTTCTACACCATGGGCGAAGGCTTGGCTGGGAAAGCCCAAAAGACTGACAAGTACCAGTAGGACAACAAAGAACTGTTTTACTTTCATTTGATATCTGTGAAAAGGTTGTGATTGATTTTGCCTCATAACGAGGTAGTGACTGAAACAACAGTTATACCAAAGCCAATGACCATGATCACGATCGCACTCAAAATGGATAACTTCTGCAACACTTGATCCGTTTGTGGCAATCGCTCCAGCCACTGGCGAGCATAAATGGCGACGACACCCAAAATAACTAACACTGATGCTAACCCCAGACTAAACCCGCCCACCAGAAATAGCCCATAGCTGATCTGGTGCAGAGCCACAGCACTCAATAACATCACCAATGCTGAAGGACAAGGAATTAATCCCCCCGCAATCCCTAATTTAACCAGAGATGAAAGGCTAGTGGGTGAGTGGGCGTGTGTGTGTGAATGGGGATGGGAATGGGAATGCAGCCGCTTTCTCAGCAGGCTCAATCCGACGATACCAATGGTTAACCCGTTCACGAAACTCAGCACCGGATAGGATTGTTCAGGCAAAACGTATTGAGACGCAAACAGCGCGATCGCACCCAAGAGAAAAATACTCAGTGTATGGCTAAAAGTTATCGTTAATCCCAGTAAAACCGCCTGTTGTGGCGTGCCTTGAGAACCAATAAAATAGGCACTGACGAGGGTTTTACCATGTCCAGGGGAGAGGGCATGAACCGCACCAAATCCAAACGCGATCGCAATCCCGATTAAAACCGTGCTTAACGTGGGTTCAGAGGCGATCAGGTTCGGCACAGAGGATGTGTGACTCAAGTGAGCTAAAATACACGCTTGTGGCATGGGAAAACTGGGTGGGTAAGTTAGGCGATTATATCAAAACAGTACACCGGGTTCCCATCAAGTAGGGGCTTGGTAACCAAGCCCCTACAAGTGTTGTACAAAAAAAATGGGCAGTACTGGATTCGAACCAGTGACATCCTGCTTGTAAGGCAGGCGCTCTACCGCTGAGCTAACCGCCCATGTATGTAACATACTTACTTAGGTTAACACGAAATTACCGAAAATATGCCCTCTGGTCAAATACACGATCGCATTACCTTATGGAGCCTCCCCCTTGTAACCGCTGTAACCCGCATCATGACTAGGAATGGGGACTTAACCCTGATCGTATCTGGAGGATTTTTTTTTAGTGGACTCATGTTCAGTCCCGACTTAGATCTCTACTCACGCCCCTTTAAACGCTGGGGGTGGCTGCGCTGGATTTGGCTACCCTACCAAAAGGTGATGCGCCACCGTTCTATTTTTTCCCACGGCTTTATCCTGGGGACTACGATTCGTATCCTTTATCTGGGGAGTTGGATCATCGCCCTAGCGGGAATCGGATTCGTGATTCTATACTTGTTCCAGGCTGTACCCTGGACTGGGGAAGAATTGAAACACCACATCACGCGATCGCTCCTCGATTATCAAACCCACTGGATTGCCTTATTTATCGGCTTAGAACTTGGCGCTATCCTCCACTCCCTCAGTGATTGGACGAGTTCCACCTACAAGCGCTACCAGCGTCGCCAGCAAAAGCCGCGCAAATCCACCAAACGCAAGCGAACCTCAAATCGACGAACTTGACGCTTCTGGGATCTAACAACCATGACTCTAGAAAACAAAATTGCTCAACTGTTTCAGATGGATGAAGCCACATGGACACATCATGCTAATCCCTGGAGTGTCTGGACGCGCAACACGGTTTTACCCCTTACATAAGGCATAAGACAAATGACGAATGACAAAGGACAAATGACAAATGCCCTACAACAGCTTATCGATGTGGTTGCCCAGTTGCGATCGCCAGATGGGGGATGTCCTTGGGATCTTGCCCAAACTCCGGAGACGTTGACCCCTTATGTGATTGAAGAAGCTTATGAAGTTGTGGATGCCATTCGCAGTGGCAATCCCCAAGCCATTGCCGAAGAATTGGGTGATTTACTGCTTCAGGTAGTATTACAAGCCCAAATAGCCGCCGAAGTCGGTGACTTTACTCTAAAAGAGGTGGCGGATGGCATTACCGAAAAACTGATCCGTCGTCATCCTCACGTCTTCGGTGATGTCAATGTGCAAGATGCCGAAGAAGTCCGTTACAATTGGGAGCAAATCAAAGCCGCCGAAAAAGGAGAAACCCCAGCCGAGGCGCAACGGTTGAGTCGCAAACTCCAGGAATACGCCCGGAAACTCCCCCCCTTAATGGCTGGGATGAAAATGTCTCAGAAAGCCGCCGCCGCCGGATTTGAATGGAATGATGTGGATGGGGTTTGGGCAAAATTCGCCGAAGAACTAGCCGAATTCCATCAGGCAATTGCCCAGGAAGGGAAAGAGCAACAGCAGGCAGAATTGGGGGACTTATTGTTTACACTAATTAATGTCGCCCGTTGGTATAATCTTGACCCAGCCACAGCGCTGCAAGACACCAACCAGCGGTTTATCCAGCGTCTATCGGGGATGGAAGCGATCGCAACTCGTTCCTTGTCTGAGTATACCCTGGATGAATTAGAGCAGCTTTGGCAACAAGCGAAAGCCGCATTGAAACAGTCACAGATGAGGGAGAGGGGGTAGTAGAGACGTTCCGGTGGAACATCTGGAAGCTGGGGAAGCCAATCTGTAGGGGCGGGTTTTATCCATAACCTTTGGCACAAACCCATAACTTAACTAAACCCGCCCTTCTTGGGGAACTCTTGCATCTGTGAATTCTTTGCCCAGATAAACGGGATACAATCAAAAAGTAACTCACGCTATAAATCTTAAGGATCTAGCACTCGCGCTTTTGACGTGGAATCGCCTGAAACTGTTTTGTTTGAATTCAACTCGATAGATGAAGCCCTAGCCGATCTCAAAGCCGGTCGCGCTTTGGTTGTGGTTGACGATGAAAACCGGGAAAACGAAGGGGACGTAATTTGCGCTGCCCAATTTGCTACCCCAGATATGATTAATTTCATGGCGGTGGAAGCCAGGGGCTTGATTTGTCTGGCGCTGAGGGGAGAACGCCTCGATGCCCTCGATTTGCCGTTAATGGTTACTAAAAATACCGATAGCAATCAAACGGCGTTCACGATTAGTATTGATGCGGCATCCCATTTGGGGGTGACAACCGGGATCTCGGCAGAAGACCGAGCGCGAACGATCCAAATTGCGATTAATCCCCAGACTAAACCCTGTGATTTACGTCGTCCAGGTCATATTTTCCCGATCCGCGCTAGAGAAGGGGGTGTCCTTAAGCGGGCGGGTCATACGGAGGCGGCGGTGGATTTACCGCGATTGGCAGGTTTATACCCAGCCGGGGTGATCTGTGAGATCCAAAATCCCGATGGGTCGATGGCGCGTTTGCCGCAGTTGATTCAGTATGCTAAACAGCATAATCTCAAGCTGATTAGCATTGCCGATTTAATTAGTTATCGCCTGCAACACGATCGCTTCGTCTACCGGGAAACGGTGGCTAAATTGCCGACCGAGTTTGGCACGTTTAAAATTTATGGCTATCGCAATACCTTAGACAAAACAGAACATGTGGCAATTGTCAAGGGTGATCCGGACACGTTCCAAGACCAACCGGTGATGGTACGGATGCACTCAGAATGTCTCACGGGAGATGCTTTGGGTTCCCTACGCTGTGATTGTCGTCAGCAACTCGAAGCCGCGTTAAAAATGATTGAGGCGGCGGGTCAAGGGGTACTGGTGTATTTGCGCCAAGAGGGACGGGGGATTGGTTTGGTGAATAAGCTGAAAGCCTATTCCCTCCAGGATATGGGACTGGATACGGTGGAAGCGAATGAACGCTTGGGATTTCCGGCGGATCTGCGGAACTATGGGATGGGAGCCCAGATGCTTAATGATATTGGCGTTAAAAAAATTCGCCTGATTACGAATAATCCGCGTAAGATTGCGGGATTAAGGGGATATGGGATTGAAGTGGTTGATCGGGTTCCCCTGTTGATTGAAGCGAATGACTATAATTCGATCTATTTAGCCACCAAGGCTCAGAAACTGGGGCATCTGTTGCTACAAACCTATTTAGTTACCGTGGGAATTCAGTGGTTAGATGCGCCGCAACCGGTGACAGAACGGTATGAACGACTGGAAAAGCTGCGACATTTAGCAGCAAGCCATAACCTATTGTTACAGGAAGAAGCCCGTCCGGTGGCGATCGCACTATTTGGGAAACCGTCTTTAATCGTTCACCTGGGCTTTGATCAAGCTAATCTGGCAGAACCCGACTGGTACAAGGATAGCCATCATCCTTACTGCGTTGCGATCGCGAAAATCTTAGATACTCTCAGCACTTGGTCGCAACTGGGACGTCTAGAATTTCTAGTGTCTACTGGGGTCGATCCCCTGCTTAGTTTACAAGTTCAGCTTGATCGGCAAATGTTCTCACTGAGTCAGTGTCCCTCCCGTGTATTTGAACATTTAACCACGCAAAAAATCTACAGTTTTGAGCGGTAATGGTTATTTGTCCTTTGTCTTATGTCCTTTGTCCTTTGTCCTTTGTCCTTTGTCCTTTGTCCTTGGTCAAATATCCATGATTGAATCTGTTGTTCTGTTATTTTAGAAGCAGGTTAACCTGAAGGTAACTATAAATGGTAACATTACAACTCAAACAGTTAAGTGTTCCTCTAGGACAGCGGATTATTTTGACTGATGTAAACTGGTCAAAATTCGATAATATTTTGCAAGAACTCGGTGAAAAACGAGCGACTAGAGTAGCTTACTATCACAATCAATTAGAAATTAGGATGCCATTACCAGAACATGAGTTTGATAAAGAACTTATTGGTGACATGGTAAAGATTTTGCTAGAAGAATTGGAGGTTGACCGCGAATGTTACGGTTCAACGACGTTCAAGCGCCAGGATATGGCAGCAGGAATCGAGCCAGATAATTGTTTTTATATTCAAAATCATCGTTTAATGATTGGCAAAAGACGATTAGATTTAACGGTAGATCCACCCCCTGATTTAGCCATTGAGGTTGATGTTACTTCCAAAACACAACTGAGTGCTTATGCCGCTTTGGGAGTGCCGGAGTTATGGCAGTTTTCTCAGGGAACTTTAAAAATTAATGTACTGCAAGCGGGTGATTATGTTGAGTCTTCTTTGAGTCCTACTTTTGAGAATTTCCCCATAATTGAGGGGGTTTCTCAGTTTGTCCAAATGAGTTTGACGCAAGGTTCAAGTGCGGCTTTAAGAGCTTTTCGCAAGTGGATTAGGGAGAGAATTGAACGATGACACCTAATCAGGGCGGGTTTAGTCACATCCCTTGTGCAACCAAAAAGATAGTCGTGAAACCCGCCCCTACATAGGGGCTGCTGAATAAGTGCTGTGGTGAGGGGGAGCTGGGGGAGCAAGGGGTACATTTTTTCTGATAGCGGTGCAAGATTTTTGATGAGTTTGATTCTCTTTCCTGGAAGATGAGCCAATGTCAATGCTACTCAAAGTATTGATGGCTAATGGTTTTTGGGTTGTGCAGCAAACCCTACATATACGCCAGGTGGGTGTATATCTACGTTGTAGGTTGAGGATTTAAAACTGATAGTTGGCTAAACTAAGTAGGTTGGTGGAAATAAACTCAACTTTATGAAGTTATGTTAAAAAGCCTCAAACCCTTACATAAACGTAGCTTGCTTCTCGCTCTTCGAGTATGACGAATGACGAATGACGAATGACGAATCCCCACCGTTAACTTTAATTGTCCCCACCTACTTAGCAGGATAGGATTGCGCCGAAACTTGGACAAGACGACTATCAAGCTTTTGGGCAACATCGCCAACTTGAATTAATGGCATTTGTCCATTTACGTACATTACCCCTGTAAATGCAACCATTCCACCTCGACGAAAGGTTGCCATGTCTAATTGTAAGGGGGTTCCTTCCATATCGATGCCTAAGGTAAAGCCTGTTGAGGTATCTGCAAAGTTATTCAATTCTGGGAGGGGTTTGTATTCCAGAACATTGATTTCTCCCATTCCTTGCAATCGTTGCTTCAGTTGGCTAACCAGTAACTGTTGAATTTCGGGTTGCTGTAACTGTTGTACAGTGGTATCAAAGTTTACCCAATCTTGTTCGCTAGATAGGGGACTGGTAAATCCTAGAACAATTTGGAAGCTTTCGGGATTGACAAAGGCGAATAAATTTTCTGGGTTCAGGTTGGCTTCCTGGAATTGCTGGGTTAACAGTCTAAATTGAGAGGCAAGTGAGGCGGCTAATTCGGGGGGAAGTTCTTGGAACCCCTCAGGTAAGTCTTCGAGTAACAGCTTGACATTGCTAGAGGTGGAGGCTTGGGCAATGGTTTGGGGAACCGTTGAGGATGCAGTGGAGACTGGAGTTAGGGGTATATCAGCATTAACTGGATTGCCTGTGAATAGGATGCTACTCAACAAGCCTAAGCTTAAGCTTAAGGGAATTCTCTTGATCATCTTACAATCAGCAAGGGGACTCTCGCTATGGTAGCAAAATTAAGTTGTCCTTTGTCCTTTGTCCTTTGTCCTTTGTCCTTTGTCCTTTGTCCTTTGTCCTTTGTCCTTTGTCCTTCGTCCTTTGTCCTTTGTCCTTTGTCCTTTGTCCTTTGTCCTTTGTCCTTTGTCCTTCGTTAGGATAATGTTCTCTGGGAAATAACTACGGGTATGATAGACAAATTATACAGCCGGACATACTATGATGCGATTGAAATTTTCTCAGGTATCTCTATCAAGGTTAGCGATTAAGGCGGCACTCGCTTTTTTTTGTATTGCTTTAATTTTAGGCTTACATCGACACTATACTTTTTACTCTTCCTACGACCAAGGTATTTTTAATCAAGTCTTCTGGAATAACCTGCACGGACGTTTTTTTGAGAGTTCCTTATCCTCCCAACTTTCGACGAATGTCGTTCATCAGGGAGAGGTTCCCAGGGTGGATTATCATCGTTTAGGACAACATTTTACGCCAGCGTTGTTACTTTGGTTACCCCTGTATGCTTTATTTCCCACACCCGCCACGTTAACGGTATTGCAGGTAACATTGGTCACGGCGGCGGGTTTGGTGTTGTATGTTCTCGCACGAGAGTATCTGGAACCAACCTTAGCTGGGATGATTACGGTTAGCTTTTACTGCGCGAATGCAATTATTGGTCCTACTTTATCCAACTTTCACGATATTTCCCAGATTCCCCTATTTGTTTTCGGACTGCTACTAGCGATGGAAAAACGCTACTGGTGGCTGTTTTGCCTATTCGCTGTGTTACTTCTAGCCGTGCGCGAAGATGCAGGAATCGGCTTATTTGGTGTGGGAGTTTACCTAATCCTAAGTCGTCGATATCCCCGGATTGGGTTAGCGGTTTGTAGCTTGAGTTTTGGCTATATAATTCTACTGACGAATCTGGTTATGCCGTTATTTTCCGAGGATATTTCCCAGCGGTTTATGATGGAACGATTCGGTCAATATGCTTCAGGGGATGAAGCGTCTACTTTAGAGATTATCTGGGGAATGGTGAGTAATCCGGGACGAGTGTTGGTGGAATTAGTGACACCCTTTGGTCGCACGTTGAATTATTTATTGGGGCAATGGTTACCGTTGGCGTTTGTACCAGCGATTTCACCTGCGTCTTGGATGATAGCGGGATTTCCCTTACTTAAGTTGTTTTTAGGTCAGGGAGAATCGGTACTGGCGATTAATATTCGCTATGCGATGACGGTGGTGCCAGGGTTGTTTTATGGGGCGATTCTTTGGTGGGCACAGCATCAAGATTTATATAAGCGATCGCGCTTTCGATATTTTTGGATTTTTTGTCTTACTTTAACGCTTATTTTTTCCTATACATCCAGTGCTTCGGCGTTAAATCGTGCCTTTTATTTTATGCTACCGGATTCCTTTGATCCGTGGGTACATATCTCATTACCCCAACAGTGGAACCATGTGCAACAAATGCGTCCTTTAGTTGCTCAAATTCCACCAGATGCCAGTGTTTCGGCGACAACTTATATTATTCCTCATCTCTCTAGTCGCCGTGAAATTATCCGCTTACCGGATTTAAGGTTACGCAATGATCAGCAAGAGGTTATTAACGTAGATTATATTATTGCTGACCTTTGGCGATTGCAGCAATATCAGGTAGCTTTTGATCAGGAACGAGGACTGTTGAAGTCGCTGGTATCGCTAATTGATCGGGTAACGGCAAAGCAGGAGTATGGCATTATTGGGTTTGAGGATGGGGTAATTTTATTGCAGGAAGGGGTAGACTCTAATTCTGAAGCTATGGAAAAATGGTTGGTGTTTCAAAAACAGTGGGTTAACCGTTTATCCTGATAAAAAGTCTAATGCAGGATATCGGTCAAATTCCTTCCTGTAGGGGCGACCCGCTTGGTTTAATTAACAACACCACTCTATTCAATGCGATCGGGTCGCCCTGTCCTCAATTTAAAGCGAAGACCGCGCAACTGTATAAAGAGAATTATTTGGGTTGAGTCGCGGTGCGATCGCACTTCCTCTAACTCCTGCTGAGTTGCATTCCTATTCCCCCCAATTGTCCCTTTTTAATTAAACGTCAGATGCATAAAAAGGCTTTTTTGTCAAATTTACCTCGGTCTGAGTCGAGAAAATTGGGTAATGTAAGATGCTTGTCGTGTTTCACGTTTGCCGCAGCGATAGGGGATAAAATAACGTATTTATAAGGATTTGAAGCGTTTAGGGTTAAAAAATTGCCATAAAATTAGCACAATACAGGATTAAGTTAACATTGTACTACAACCTCAAACCCCGATCAAATCAGGATTGACCCCTGACGTTTTCTGCCTGTGTTAAATTTGATGAACTTTAAATGATTAAAACGTAAGCGTAAAGACTAAAAGTTTTGCTTATCTCAATCAGGTGGTAGAAATAAACAGGGTAGACTGGGGAGTGATGCTTCCCCGTCTTCCTGGGAGAGGGAAGACGTTAGGGGATAAGGGGGAAACGTGCGATCGCGTTGCTTGGATCGGGATAGATACGATTGGGCGATCGGATACTAGAACCAAAACCCCGATCATCTTCCTGTAGGGGCGACCCGCTTGGTTTAATCAACAACACCATTCCATTCAATTAGGTCGGGTCGCCCTGTCTTGGCGATCGCAGACCTTCATTATTAGCCGATTCAACCTAAAAGAATAGTTCGGGTTGTCCGTGCGATCGCGAGTCTAACTCCTATCTGCTAATATGAGAGGATATGCAAGGTTCAACGGGTCTGTATTCTATGGGTTTATGGCATGGCAATGATTACTTCAACTCCAGTAATTCTAAACTTAGACACCGTTGGTTTAAGCATTGATTTGATCAGATAGGATAATCATGCCATACCGTCAATTCACCACACTTGCTAAAGCCAAAGAAGGCTTCAATCTCACGACAGCCGAAGGCATCAGATTTTTGCCGGAAATTGACCCAATTCAACCCAGTTCTATCTTAGCCGCTATTCTGGACGAAAATCTACCTCTCGCTGTGGCGACAGGAAGTGAGAAAGCCAGATCTGAATTAATTATTAGCCCAGTTTTAGTGGAAGTGCGGCGCATTTTGAACCGTCAAATTAGTTTATTTTCTGGCGAAGACTTTACTGTCGATGAATCACTGGGACTTAATGGACGTTGTGACTTCCTGATCAGTCGTTCCCCCGAACTTTTAGACATTGAAGCCCCAGCGGTTGTGATTGTGGAGGCGAAACAAGCCAACCTTAAATCGGGAATTGGTCAATGTGTGGCAGAAATGGTGGCTGCCCAGAAATTTAATATCGCTAAGGAAAAACCACTTCAATATATCTATGGTACAGTTAGTAATGGCAACCAGTGGCAATTTATTCAACTGGAAGATACCACCGTTACGATTGATCTGATTGTTTATCCCCTCCCACCTGTTGAGCAAATTTTAGCCTTTTTGGTGTGGATGATCCAGCAGGAATAAACAGGGATAAAGGCAGAGGGTACAAGGCGGTCTAAAAGCCAATTCGGTTTGATGCAAATGATTAATGCTGATAGCGCTCGCATCGCAACTACGAACTTAGGAGACAAACGATATCTCTTGAAAGGATTCTACTTCGGGTACGTCAGACCAAGATTCGGTTCCCTCGCGCTTGACCGAAAAAATGGGTCTCAAGCCTCGTCATTCGACATGCTCAGGAACACCTTCCAGGACGACTTTTATGTGCTACTATGTGCTACAATATTGATGCATAAGTTTTCCACGTCAAATGCTGGTTTTTGAGTTTAAGGGTCAAGGAAAAACAACTCAATATTCAGCGATCAATGAGGCGATTCAAACCGCTCAATTTGTCCGCAACAAATGCATCCGTTACTGGATGGATAA
>NZ_JAVKBY010000285.1:0-22261 GCF_040222985.1 Coleofasciculus sp. F4-SAH-05 | reverse complement strand
CTCTCCTCCCCCATGCAACAAAAGTGAAACATCCTCTCTCCTCCCCCCTCTTGTAGGCTATCCCTTACTCGCATCTTTCTTAACAATCCTGAAAGCCTTGTTTCACAAGGCTTTCAAGTTCGGTTCATTCCACTATGCTTGACAAATAACCAAAAACCATTCTTGATAAAAATCAAGTTTTATTGAGAATTGGCTATGTAGGAATGGGGGTTGGAGAGGGCGAGAGCGATCGCTCTCGCTAATGTTAAGAAAGATGTGAGTAATGCATAGCTCTTGTAGGGGGGAACGAGGGGGGTAGGGGGGAACGAGCTCACAAGGGTAGGTTTTTTACATTGACGGTATAATGGAGGTAAGACTTGGAAGACCTGGAGGGAAAGTGGACAAGGAAGAAGACCAAAAAACCATCAAAACTCATGAAGATCTAATTCCATGTTACGGAATAAACATTTAAAAGACTGGTCAAAAATCGTCTCCTATCATTTTCCTCATTTGTCTTTACCTGAAGTGGTTGGTTTAGCGACTTGGAGCTTTGGCATGGTGATGACGGGTTCAAGTAGTCTGACCCGAGTTTCAGAATTGATCGCCAAAATCAATGGAGAAAAAAGAAATACAGTCAGACAAAGACTGAAAGAATGGTATCAAGATAGTAAAGATAAGAAAGGGGGAAAACGAAGAGAGGTAGATGTCAGACAATGCTTTGCACCTCTACTCAAATGGATTATCAGTTTATGGAAATCTGAAGATAAATGGCTACCCTTAGCAATAGATGCAACCAATATTGGTCAGAATTTTACTGTTCTTTCCCTTCATGTTCTTTATCAAGGTTGTGGTATTCCTGTAGCCTGGAAAATTGTTAAAGGTACAGAAAAAGGTTCTTGGAAACCTCATTGGCTTCATATTTTTCAGTATGTCAAGGATGTAGTCCCCGACGATTGGCAAGTAATCGTATCAGCGGATAGGGGACTATATGCTGACTGGCTATTTGAGACAATTTGCTCCTTAAATTGGCATCCTTTTTTAAGAATTAATCATCAAGGAAGCTATCAACTTAGATGTGACAGGGAATGGAGATGTTTAGATACAGTCGCCCCAAAACCCAGAACAAGTTGGTCGGATTAGGTTACTTGTTTTAAGAACCATTCTATTGATTGCACTTTATTAGCACATTGGGATGAAGGATATAAAGAACCCTGGTTAATTGTTACCGACTTAGAACCGATACAAGCTCAGAGCTTTTGGTATGGTTTACGTTCTTGGATTGAATCAAGTTATCGAGATCTAAAAAGTGATGGATGGCAGTGGCTCCCAAACTCGTTTAAGAGAACCAAACCGAGCCGAAAGGATTTGGTTAGCTATGGCAATAGCAACACTCTGGGCAGTAACTGTAGGGAGTGAAGAACAGCAACATCTCTCCAAACAGTTCAATGAGCAAAATAAGCCTGATTCTCTCATAAATCCGAAATCGGACTTGAGGAAACAACAGAGGACAAGACGCTTGTTTTTTACAAGGCTTAATTAACATTATTGCTGATTTGATTTGTGGTAAAGGTATTTCCTTAAATGGTTTATTTCCACGAACAGTTTTTACTCCGAATACTTCTTGAGCTATACAATTCTTCTCTTCCTTGTCTACTTTCCTTCCTTGTCTCCCTTGTCTTATCCCCACCCTAAAGTAAAAAACCTACACCTGTCAGCTCTCCCGACCCCCCTCGTTCCCCCCTGCTGCTACAAGAGGGGGGATGACAGAGGATGCTTCGCTTTTTTTGCACGGGAGAGGGGAGCAAGAGATCCGGTTCCCCTTCTCCCTCCCTGGGGAGAAGGGGTTAGGGGATGAGGGGGAAATGTCGAGAAGTAGATAGACACAGCTTAAAACCTTGCCAGCATTGCTTTCTACCTTAAGTTGACGCGGATGGATGGTATCGTGCCCTGATCTAGCTCCAGAAAAGGATTAACTCAAGCGCTGGCGTAGCCACAATGCCAACAGAGGGAGAGCCAGTCGATAATTTTGCTCGGAGCCATAAATCAAGCCTTTGTGTTGTAATCCCGCGATCGCGCCTTGGAGACTCCCCCCTCTGGATAGGTAATGTTTGTGAATATAATCGCGACTTTGGGGCTTGTCAGTCGGATCTAACGCCAGAGATTCCAACAGATGCGCCTGATTCGCCGGAAGCAGCATCAGTAATGACTCGAAAACCATGGATAGGTCAGATAATAGATCTTGGATTGCCTGCTGGATGTGGCGATCGCGAATTAATCCGTCAGCCACTCGCACCGACTGGAGGCGTCGTACCAGTGCGGAAGCATCGCCTAAATGTCCCTGCACCGCATTGACAAACAATTCCAAGGCTTGCGATCGCGGATCGAATGTTAGCCCTTCGACATGCAGAACCTCCTGCGCCCAAGCCGCTACCACATCATCCGCTAAGGGGGCTAGCTGCACGATTTCTAAACTATTCCCTGGTTCATCAGGATGAATGCTAATTTCTGCGATCGTTGCCACCAATACATAACTCACCTGAGTCTGACGCTCGATCTCTTGCTTCAAGAAATTTTCCCACACCCCATGCCGATCCCAAGAACGAATATGGGGGAAGCTTTCCAAAATCAGCACCACCCGTTCACCTGTAGATTCGGCTAATTCTTGTAGGAGTTCCAGTAATCCCTCAAATGCTTTCCATTGCTGCTCTTGACTCTTTACCCGAACAGGTTTTAGCTGCGCTCTACCTCGTCCGTTATCATTGAGGACAAATAATTCAACCGCCTTGTGTTCAATCCACTCTTGCATTAAAGCGTGAGCCGTTGCACTGAGAAACGTCTGATTGATACTCTCGCACAACAGTTGCACGAAGCGTTGACCATCAGTAACCCGGATACAGTCAACTTCCAGGATTTTCACGCCAACTTCCTGAGCCGCCCGTCGTACCAAAGTCCGCCGTCCACTTCCCGGTACTCCCACAATCAACAGGTTGCCCTCATGGGCTAAAACCTGGGTAATTCGTTGGAATTGCGCTTGCCGTCCAACCAATTGAAACGGTGTTGATACATCCAAAATGGTCACGGTTTTAGTGTCCTGATCTCAAGAGTAGACAGGTTCCGGTGGTACACCTTTAGTCCTTCCGCCGCCAACGGTATTCGGCGACTCAGGGCTGAGGTTAAGTATTGATTTGCCACGAATCGGTTCTCTAATCTGGCTATTGCATGTTTTATCATGTCGCTCCCAAGCTCAAACCAAGCCGTTGGTGTGGTATGAGTCTATCGTCTGTATTGACACTTTTCAATAGTGTCAGCCTTTTATAGCACTATTAAAACGTGCTATAAATGTTTTAGCACCTTTTCACCGGAAAGCATAGCCGTGTTAGCAGCCTGCCTATTCGCCACTATTCTGGGCGAATTTTTCAGCATCATCTTAAAAAAGACGCTAGCACGGCATCATCAGATTTTAGAAAGCAGCGAGGTTGAGAAATACAATACCCCATGAGTACATTGACGCTTACCTGGATTGCACTACCGCTGTTTGTGGGGTTCAGCATTTATCTGTTCCCCAAACTTGACCGATATCTCACACTGGGCGTCGCCCTGGTTTCGGTTGGATATGCGTTGCAGTTATTATTTGTAGCTAAAGCGCCATTAACCCTGCAATTATTGGATAGTTTCGGCGTTACCTTAATTGTTGATCAATTAAGTGGTTTTTTTATATTGACCAATGCCTTGGTCACAACCGCCGTTATCCTCTATTGTTGGCATACAAATAAAACGGCGTTCTTCTATACACAAACGATTATTTTACATGGCAGTGTCAATGCCGCGTTTATCTGTGCCGATTTCATCAGCTTATACGTCTCGCTAGAGGTTATTAGTATTGCCGCATTTCTGTTAATTGCCTATTCCCGAACCAATCGTTCGATTTGGGTGGCGTTACGCTATATGTTTGTCGGCAATGTAGCCATGCTGTTTTATCTGGTGGGTGCGGTGTTGGTGTATCAGGCGAATTATTCCTTTGCTTATGAGGGTTTGAGTAATGCACCCATCGAGGCAGTTGCCCTGATTGTTTTGGGACTTCTGAGTAAGGGGGGTATTTTTGTATCGGGATTGTGGTTACCGTTGACCCACTCGGAATCGGAAACACCTGTGTCAGCGTTGCTCTCAGGGGTTGTGGTGAAAACAGGCGTGTTTCCCCTGGTGCGCTTTGCCTTGATGATGGAGGCGATCGATCCCATTGTCCGACTCTTCGGCGTGGGAACCGCACTGCTGGGAGTCGGATATGCCATCTTTGAAAAAGATACCAAGCGCACCCTAGCCTGTAGCACGATTTCCCAAGTAGGCTGGATACTCGCTGCACCAGAAGTTGGTGGCTTTTTTGCCCTAGCCCATGGATTGGCGAAATCAACGCTGTTCCTGATCGCGGGAAACTTACCCAGCCGAAACTTTAAGGAACTCAAAGAGCAGCCGATGAATACCGGACTCTGGATTGCCCTAGTTATGGCTAGCCTCTCAATTTCGGGCTTTCCCTTGTTCGCCGGCTTTGGCGCGAAGGTTTTGACGTTGAAGAATGTCCAGTCTTGGCAATGGCAATGGATTGTCATGAACCTGGGGGCGGTGGGAACTGCGATGGTGTATGCCAAATTCATCCTTCTGCCCCATGGGAAAGAGAAGCCTGTTCGAGCCAGTTTCTGGACTCCAATCCTATTACTACTCAGTGCGCTGATTGCCGCAAGTGGGATGTATTTGGAAGGATACACCCTGTTAAATATCACCAAAAACCTAGCAATCATCGCCATGGGATGGTTGGCATATTTTTTAATTTTTCAACGAGTGGTACTCAAACTCCCCCGTGTGCTTGAGCAATTGGAGCATCTAATCGGGGTGATGGTAGTGATGAGTCTAACGTTGATCCTACTCTTCAAGTTGGTATTGGTATGATTGCACGAATCCCCATCAGCAATCTTTATCGAAAATTCTGCGATCGCTCTGAAGTGATAGATATCAATGCGATGTAAGCTGATAAACGATAATCCCTTTGGTTGATCGCAACTGCCATAAGTCCATCTTACAAGCTATTCATGATATGTATCTGACGCTTCCCGAACCAGCGATGCGTCCAGCCGATGCCTACAATGCCTTGGTACATAATCATGTTGAGTCTGTAGATATTGAGGAAGCAATTGGTCGGATCTCTGCAAGTATGGTAGCTCCTACCCCCCCAGGCATTTGAGCTTAAGTTGACACCAATGCACGTCGGTGCGCCCCTACAATGCTAATCCATCTTGTTTAGGTGTGCCACGTCAGTAGGGACGTTGCTGGCAATGTCTCTACTTTTTTTATCCTTACTAAAGATATAATATGATCAGGTTAAAAAAGGAAACTCTACATTCACATTCCATCGCCGACCATCGTGAAGTAACAAAGTAAGATGAGATGCCAAAAACTCAAATTCTAACGGTTGGTTCTCAAATTCAATCCACGCCTTGCGAAAATTCTGCCGTTTCAAATCCCGAAATGCCACAGTGACATGAGGAGAAAAGGGACGATTTTTAGAACGCTCATCAACGATACCTAAAGAGTCTTCTAGATATGCCACTAAATCCTTGTGAATCGCGATCAGTTCTGGAGTTTTCAGAACATTGACGTAAATAACGCGAGGTTTAAATGCCCCAAACCCTTGAAGGGTGATCGGAACAGGTATTCGGGTTTGAGCAAAACTTTTCAGGGATTCTTCGAGAATAGGTACATCATCGACTTCCCATTTAAAAGGGGATTGCAGTGTAATATGGGGTGGAGATTTGAGGGCTGCTTTACTCTCATAAACATCAGCACAATGTTGCTTGATCTCCATAATCGAGCCTTGAATGGTTTGAGGAGGAAGTAGGGCAATAAAAAAGATTTTTTTCATGTTAAGAAGTAATAAAAATAGGTTTTACTAGGAGCGTTTTTAGGGATTAATATTTGTTGTTTTTCCTAACTTGGCAATAACCCCGGATCTCTCACCCCAATTGCCCAAAGGTTTATACAACCTGGATTGACCGTAGAAAAAGGCTGGCAACACTCTGTCAAAATTCTGGGGTAGTCTAAAAATGCTCGAAACCCATCTAGACAAGGGTTTTGAGGAATAAAATTATCAAACGTGTGAGCCATTGGGGTTAAACTATGACAAAATGATATAATCCTATTTTTTGGTTGATAAGCTGTCATGCATTTGTCATGCATTTAAATTGGGTATTAGTAGCGAGCTTTCTGGCTCGCACTACAATGATTTCGTCATTATTGACATTAAGGTTTAAATGCCGAACAGCTTAGACTATAGCAAAAAGCAGAAGGCAACAAAGAGCTTGAGGTTTCTTGACCCATCAAATCCTTGCTCAATTATTTATCTTTAGGAGATCCGACATGACTACAAAACCAGATCAAACGGCAGATGCGCGTAACCGCGTGATTGAATCTGCCCGTCGATTAGGGGTTGAACTCAAGGAACAAGAATTGGAACGATGGATGAACTCCATCACCGAAGCCACAGGAGACAGCGATATTACCGTTGATCAAGATACGGGGGTTTTTGGTCATAAGGTCAGTATGTTAGATTTTGACCCCAAAGATCTAGAGCGTTTTCGCACCATCGGCAGAATTGTAGAATTTGACGATGTTCCTGGTGTTGTCGAAACAGCGTTGGCGCTCTCAGGTTCAGCGGCTCAATCTAAGGTTCAAACTCACCCAGGGGACTGTGACTACTTTGAGCGGGTGAATATTATTGCCCCAACCCGGGCGGAAGCCTGCCAGATTCTCTCCCGAATTATGCGTGAGAAAACCATCAACAGCCGCTCAGGTGATAATTTTCAATTAGTTGAACTGAAATTTGGTAGCTATCCCCAAGATGTGATCCGTGATGAACACTCCTATCACAAAGGCTCACCTATCTCCTGGTCCCCGGATGAGGTTGTCGCTGAGCAAATTGAAGTCAGCGACTTGCAAGGAAATCCGATGACCATCACTTGGGATTCGGTCGCCGATGATCCGGGTTGGTGTAAGCTAGACTGGGTGATTGCCGATCCGGTGCGTCGTCAATTGTCTAACGCCAGCAATATGTTGGATGTCACCTGGGAAGCTCCCGATGGTACAATCACTCCCTTAGACGGCTATCTAGACGGCTATTTCCAAGAAATTTACCTCGATGCTGAATCTGCCCCCATCTTTTCCAAACTGGTGAAGCAGGTTTCAACTGATGTCATGGATGATTATGTGACGCAGTTGGAAAAGGAAGTTAAAAAATATTTTAAGCCGGATAATCCCAACTATGGCAAAGCGGCTAAACGACTGTACAATATCTTCCGCCTGAATGGGCAATATGAGGAAGCTGCCTTCCTACGGGAACTGTTTGATGAACCCGCCGCATTACTGTATCAAGTTCACGCCTTAGTGCGAACGGTGAAAGATGCCATCGACCAAGGTGCGGTGTTTGATATTGATCATATTCTTGATCAAACGGATGAACTGATTCTGTCCGTGATCAAGGTTTTGGAAGGGGAAGAGGAATTAGAAATTACCCGCCATCTCCTGCGTTTATCCCGCTGCATTAGTCGTCAGCAAGAAGGGGTTCCACTGGGTCCCCAAGTCGAGGCAGCACGATCAGAGGTGATGCAGATTGTCAATAATTTCTTCTACGAAAAGATGATGGCACTACCGACAATTAAAGCTTACGTTGAGGGTCTCCACTCTTAATGTAAACTACCGTCTATTGTTGTAAGTTGTGTTGCACAAGATTGCAAAATAACTTACCCTGTTGTATTGCATCATCAAGAGCAACGTGGGTCAGGGGCATTTCCTCCAACCACTCAGGGGGTATATTTTTCTTCCCTGACTCACGATAATCTTGTTTGAGGAATGCCATCGCATAGGATCGGATGTCGAGTGCCGAATGGTTAAAAGGACTATCGCCGACAAACTTAATCAAATACCAGTAGACAAACATAAAGTCGAAGGCAGCCGGATAGCCAACAAAGATCGGTTGACCTGGTAATGCTTCTAGCCAAGTGTGATAGTCCCGCATTACGTGTTCGGGGGGCTGTGGGTTAACTCGGCTGGCTTCCCAGGCGGTGGGTTGTTGTGACCACCATTTCATGGTTTTGGGATGACCTGTTGCTCCTGGCAAGGTTTCCAGGTTGGCTGTAAAGGTTGCAATTAATTGTTTGTCTGCTTTGAAAGCAGCCGAGGCAATGCTCAACATTGAGTGAGGTCCAGGAATGGGACCATCAGATTCAATATCTGTACTGACGTAGATTTCGATTGTCATCTATTTTCTAACTCATTCCCAACTGGAGTTACAGACATCAAACTAAACCGAATCGGCTGGGGGGCCAGAAGCGGAAACAAGCGTGACCAATAATATTAGGTTGAGGCAAGAATCCCCAAACGTGAGAGTCGTTGCTGTTGTTGCGATTATCTCCCATGACAAATAACTGACCTTCCGGAACGCGCACGGGTGCCATCTGATAGTTTGGGGGTTCGGCAATGTAAACTTCGTCTAGCGGTTCCCCATTAATATAGACTTTGCCATCTTGAATTTGGACGATTTGACCCGGTGTAGCAATGATTCGTTTAATAAAAGCTTGGTCTTCGGTAAATCCCTGCATTTGCAGTTGAGGTGGTGGATTAAAGACAATGATGTCCCCACTGACTGGGGGTTTGAAGTGGTAAGAGATTTTTTCCACAACTACGCGATCGCCGATGTTCAATGTCGGTATCATCGAGTTTGAGGGAATGTAGCGCGGTTCGGCAATAAAGACTCGAATCAACAGCGCTAGGGCGAGTGCGATCGCAATAATTTGTAGATTTTCTCGGACTTGTTGCCAGAACTTGGATCTCGGCGATATAGATGGGGTCGATTGTTCTGCTACTGTTGACTGATTCGGTTTGTCCACAGGTATTGAAGTCCCTCCCTTGGCAGACTGATCCGTTACCGTTTTGTTCAAAGTCATACACGTTTGCCGTGAAAATCGCTGGCAGTCACCAGCCTCCAAAAAACGTTTGGCTTTCAGTCAAGATAACACGCTCTCTAGCTCTTTGAGCGATGGGGGGACTAATTCCGGTAGTCTTCACGAGGCATCGGCGTTCGTGAACCCCGTCAGCTACAGTAATGGATACTCTCGTGCATGAGCATCCCATTTCTTTCAATTTGGTGTAGTGCAGACATCATGCCCGCTTCCCGTGCTTCCAAGGAACAAAACCCTCCCCCTCTCGTGCCGTCTTTTCCCAAAGGCATTCGCTAGTTTTAACTGGTATTCAGAGTTTATTTTAACCTTAATTAACTCTGCTTTATTATCTAGATTTTTACAAAAATAATCATGATAAATTTCTAATTTTTTATATTTATTAATTTTTCCATTTTTAAATAAACAACACAAGAAACTGTGCGAACTTAACAACAGCTTTATCTTAAATTGCTTTAATTATAAGTACAAAAGTTGTAATTTATGAGAATTGACGCAATGAATACCAACAAAGTCTAAATTTATCGGCAGTGCTGTTGTTGCAGTTAGCTTAATTTCTATGCTGGGTCAGCAAGCCAACGCTGGACAATTACATAACGGATGGAACTATGGGATTGATTCGTTCAGTGATGGCTCTGGTGGTGCTAAGTATGACATCAAAGGATTAGCCATGAAAGAAACAGCCGATAGTATTTTTGTGGCTCTAACAGGTGGCACACCCTTAGAAGGAAATAAAGACACAGGAGCGGTTGACAACAATGTGGGATTTGGTGATTTGTTCTTTAATTTTTCTGGAAAAGATTTTACCACAGCGATGAATGATGGTGATCTATTTGGAATTCGCTTTGCTGAAACTAATGATTCTCAAGTCAGCCGTACTGGGGTTTATCAAAATGTCACGGCAATGAGCGTAACTCAAGATAACGATGGGTATGGCAGCTTAAGTCAGTTCCTGAACCTTCGGGTCTGGCTGGGATTGCTGGCATTGGTTTGACCTTTGCGGGTATGGCTTTACGCCGTCGCCAATCACGAGGCTAGCTGCCATTTTTGTAATTTAATTATTGGTAGTAACTAGCCAAGAACTCAAGTTCTTGGCTAATAGCTAATGAAAACCCCCTGGGGGGAACGAGGGGGGCCGGAGTTGGGGTTAGGGGGAGGGGGAAAATGTCGAGGAGTAGATAGACACAGCTTAAAACCTTGCCAGCATTGGTTTTCTACCTTAAGTTGACACGGATGACCGACGTGCGCCCGAAACACCTGTAATATGATGTCCGCTAGTATCGGACTTGTATGAGCCTTTTCGTAGTCCGGGAAATCAAGCCTTTTAAGGCACTAAAGTGCCTACTACATACATACAAACAAGCTAAGGATTCAGATAACGAGACGCCATTTGCATCGCATCAGCAATATCCACATCGCCGTCACCATCTGTATCGAGGAATGAGTTCAACACAGGATTCGATCCTTCAGGATTTTGGTTATTGGTTCCAGTTTTAAGTAAGTTCAGCACCAAGGGAACCAACATGGGTAACAGGGATTGAATGGTAGCCGCATTAAGTCCTGTCCGTTGTTCGGCTTCCTCTACTAACTGTTGGATTTGTGGTGTATTAAAGAGTAAGTTGACTGCTTGATTGTTAGCACCTGTACCACTGAATTGGTTAATAAAGGATTGTGTCTCCTGTTCTCCTTCCGCTTCTCGCTTTTGTTGCAACGCGGGACGGGCATATTTGCCAACGATAGATAAAACCGATTGAATCGTAGAGGGGTCAGCCTCGGCACTTTGGCTGAGGTTTTGCACGGTACTGAGAATGCCAGCTAATTGACCAGAACTAGCTTCCTGAGAGGGGTTATTAATCGCACCGAGAATTTGATTGAATAGACTCATCGTTTTTTAGGCTGTAAAGAATGTCTCTAAATGATCAGCATTATCCATTCAGTATAGTTCGTTGCTCTTGGTTTACCACACGGTAACGTGGGATCTATTACCCGTGCTGCCAGCTCTCATTGACACTCTCCGCCCATCGCTAAACTATAGTTATCACTCCTTTGCCCTCTGCCCTCTGCCCTGGAGCCTTCTGAAACCATTATGCCCCTACCCCGCCTACTGACGCTCATTATCGGTCTCAGTATCATTCTGGGGCTAATCCTGTGGCTGATTGACTCGATTAATCGACTCTATTGGTCGTTAAATTCGCCTCTACTGGCAAATTTGCTCGTCTTATTGCTAATTGTCCTCCTGATCCTGTTAATTGCCACGTTTGTCTATTACGTTTGGACATTCAGCCGCCCCAAATCCTCTCGCCGACGCCGCCCGACGCCAAAAGTACCGCAGGCGAAAACGGAAGCGGCTTCTGAAACCCTCAAAGCGGTGCGACAGCAGGTGCAGAAAATTCAAGATGAGGTAGCCCAGCAAGCCCTGTTGAGTCGATCGCGTGAGATTGAGGCGACGTTAGCCCGTGGGGAACTGTTGGTTGTCATCTTTGGCACGGGTTCATCGGGGAAAACCTCTCTGATTAATGCTCTCATTGGGCAGATGGTGGGTCAAGTGGGCGCACCGATGGGAACCACGGATCAGGGACAAACGTATACGCTAAGGTTGAAGGGAGTAGAACGGCAGATTTTGATTACCGATACACCTGGTATTTTAGAAGCGGGTGTGGTGGGTACCCAACGGGAACAACTGGCGCGACAGCTTGCCACGGAAGCCGATTTATTATTGTTTGTGGTGGATAATGATTTGCGACAGTCGGAATATGAACCGTTACGTCGTCTCGCGGATATTGGTAAGCGATCGCTGTTGGTTCTCAATAAAGTGGATCTCTATACCGATACGGATAAAGAAACGATTCTAGCCCGGTTACGCCATCAGGTACGTGGCTTTATTGCTGCATCAGATGTGGTAGCCATTGCCGCCAATCCCCAATCTGTACGATTAGACAATGGGGAAGACGTCCAACCTGACCCTGAGATCATACCCTTAATCCGCCGTCTGGCGGCGGTACTACGGGCTGAAGGGCAAGATTTGATTGCGGATAATATCTTACTCCAGTCTCAGCGTTTAGGCGAAGACGCCCGTCGTCTGATTGATCAGCAACGGCGGCGACAGGCGGAGAAAGTGGTGGAACGGTTTCAGTGGATTGGCGCTGGGGTGATTGCGGTTACGCCGTTACCTGTCGTCGATTTATTAGCAACGGCGGCGGTTAACGCCCAGATGGTGGTGGAAATTGGTCGAATTTATGGCTGTGATTTGAATATGGAACGGGGGAGAGAATTAGCGCTGTCTTTGGGAAAAACCTTAGCCAGTTTGGGAATTGTTCAAGGGGCGATGCAACTTCTATCAAGGGCGCTACAATTTCACATCGCTACCTATTTAGTTGGCAAAGCGATTCAAGGGGTAACGGCGGCGTATTTAATCCGAATTGCTGGGAAGAGTTTTATTGAATACTTCCGTCATGATCAAGACTGGGGCGATGGGGGGATAACAGAAGTTGTGCAGCAGCAATTTCAGCTAAACCGTAAGGATGAATTTATGAAAGTATTTATCCAAGACGCGATCGCACGAGTGGTTATGCCCCTGAGAGATGCTTCAGAGGTGAAAGATTTAAGAGATTCTCAACAGGACGACTGGGAACATTAAGTTTGTCATTTGTCATTTGTCATTTGTCAGAGAACAGGAAACGGGGAACATAAAATTCATAATTTACAAGTCATGATTCATCACTTGAACGCCCTGTGGTAAGTGACTTACCGGGGCGGGAATCATTTCTCCGCGAAAGTCCAAAAGCTGAACCAGAAGAAGGTATGCCAGTGCCAGAAGTATGGAAATGGCTCCAGTAATAATTGCCACAATTTTTGAACGATTCATTGATAAATGGTGACTTGTAATTAGAAATTGCTGATCACGAAAAACGGGGAACAGAAAATAGGCAATAGAGCATAGAAAACATTGTGATTGATACCATCTTGCGGCTAATCTAAAAGCATAAGCCGTCGCTATTCTCGTTCAATTGTTCCACTAAATGTTTTATTCTACAGCATAAGAGTTGGTCAAGTCGAAACCTTGCTGAATGCAAATTTCTATTCCACCAACGCCCGTTGTCTTATGGTTGCCCCATCCATTCGGAGGTTATGATGGCTCAGGACTACTCCGGTCAAAATCTGCAAGGTCGCTCGTTTCGAGGCAGAACTGACTTGGCAGGTGCTAATTTCAGCCACGCCGACATCCGAGGCGCAGATTTTAGCAATGCTATCCTAACAGGGGCAAATTTTAGCTATTGCCAAGCTGGATTACAGCAACACTGGGCAATGATTCTATTGCTGGTTGCTCTATTTCTATCCACCCTATCGGGTTTTGTTTCCGCCTTGGCGGGTGTAATCACCGGAGCGGCGCTGATTAGTCAGAACCTGATCGAAATATTAGCGGGTGCGTTTATTCTAATCGCTTTGGGCGTTTTTGTCAGCCTGACGATCCGCCAAGGGCTGATTATGGCGTTAGGAGTTTGGGTTGTGGCAATTGTGGTGGCGGCAATGGTGGCAGTTCTGACAGGAGCCACAGCGGTAGCGGTAACTTTAGTAGCTGCCAGTGCTTTCGCCGTCGCTGCTGCAATTGGTATGGCAGTCGTGGCAGCCGGAGCCGCCGCCGGAGCTATCGCTGCTGCTAGTGCTGTCGCCATCGTCGCCGCCGGAGCTGGTGTCGTCGCCGCCGCTGGTTCAGTGGTTGTGGTTACAGCGGGAGCCTCCGTAGTAGCAGCAACCAGTGCCGCAACAGTGGCGGTGATTGTGGCGGTGGGTGTGGCTGGACTTTCTGCTTATGTAAGCTGGCGAGCCTTAATCGGGGATAAAAACTACGCCTTGATTCGTCGGGTTGCGGTTGCCTTTGCTGCGATTGGGGGAACAAATTTTCAGGGTGCCGATTTAACGGACGCGGATTTCACCCAAGCACTGCTCAAAAGCACCAATTTTAGACAAGCCAAGGTGACGCGCACTTGCTGGTTTCAAGCCAAAAAACTGGAACTGTCCCGTGTGGGAACAACCTATTTGGATCACCCCAAAATTCGGCGATTAGTGGTTACGGGTGAAGGACAAGAGGAAAACTTTGACAATCTTCGCTTACCGGAAACGAATCTGCGGGGGGCTAATTTAGTCGCGGCGAGTTTCATCAATAGCGATCTCAGCCACGCCAATTTGCAGTCGGCTAACCTAAAGGGGGCGACGCTAAAAAATACCAATTTAGATAGTACCGATCTAATTGGGGCTTGTCTGGTGGGCGCTTATATTGAAGAATGGAAGATCACAAGGAAAACCAAATTTGATCGGGTGCAGCGTCAGTATATCGTTCGACGATTGGGTCTGAAAAAACGACCGAAACGCTAACCCCTATCCAAAAACGGTTCGGGAAACTTTCCCACCTTAACCAGAGATAAACGTACAATCAAACTGGGCAATGCCATCGTGTTCTGCCGATCTTTACCAAAAGCGGCGGGAAGCCCACCTTCTTTTGGAGGGAGGGAAAACAACTTACCGCCGAGTTCAGAATCATCGTTAATTGTGGATTAGCCATGAACCCTGAATTGGAAATCCCCCTGATTTGGCGGGGGATGAGTTTAACCGGATCTAAGATAGATGTGCGTCACCAGGAGGTTCTATGAATAAAAGACGCGAGATTTTCGCCCCCCACAGCCGTTCAAGGCGTAGACAACGAAGACGACAAATCGCTCTAGTTGCTGGAGTCGGACTCGCTGGTCTAATTTGGGGAGGAACGCTGATCGGGGGAAAGTATACCAGAGGGCTGGGTCAATTGACCATCCGGCTGCCATTTGTGCAGCATAATTCCTTTAACCCAGAAAAACAGAGCGACACGGCGGTTTTGCGACTCGCGTCTTTACCAGCGAACCAGCGAAAAGCCAAACTTGAGGCGATCGCGCAAGGAAAAAATTCCATTGATAAGTCTCGTGCGCGTTATCTTTTGGCAGCGGATTTAATTGCACAAGACAAGGGCAAGGAGGCGCTGCGTTGGTTAGAGGGATTGGAGTCAGATTATCCTGTCCTGGGTGGCTATATCGCGGTTAAACGCGCCCAAGCTTACGAACAGATGGGTGAGAAAACCAAAGCCCTCACAGAATGGCAAAATCTGCTGCAACGTTACGCGGATCAGCCCGTTGCGGCTGATGCGCTTTATGCTCTTTTCTCCCAGGAGTCTCAGTATCAGGAAGACGAGATCAAATCATTGTCCGCCAATCCGAGTTGGCAAGAGAAAATCCAGCAGCTTTATGAACCGCCTATTGACGATCCCAAATACTGGGAGAAAGCCGTCGCTCACTATCCATCTCATCCGTTGATTCTGGACTTAGCAGGAGAGCGCCTCCAAGAGAATCCCGATCAGCCTGAGTTGATGCTGCTGTTGGCTCGATATGCCTTTGATACCCCAGAAGTCACTCCAGATGTGACACCGATCTTAGACCAATTGGTGGCAAACTACGGTAGGGCAGTTGACTCCGATGATCAACCTCTAATTAAACCAGAGGATTGGCAAGCGATCGCGGTGGGTTACTGGCGAGATCGGAAATATGGTCAAGCCAGCGCAGCTTATGCAAAAGCTGCCAAGACTTCCGATAATGCCTATTTAGTCGCCAGAGCCCTCAAATTTGCCCAGAAGTACGCGGACGCTAAACAGGCATACAAACAGATGGTGAGTGATTTTCCCGACGCCGAGGAAACACCCGCTGCCCTGATTGAACTGGCGCAACTGCAACCGGATATTGAGGCAGTTCCCTATCTAGACAAAGTGATTGAACGCTTCCCCGAACGCGCCGGGGAAGCCCTTTTGGTTAAAGCTGAAACTCTGGAACGCCTAGGGAGTTATCAAGCCGCCGAGGAAGCCCGAAAACAATTGATTGATGAGTATGGCGAATCCGACGCCGCCGCCGCCTACCGTTGGCAAGTGGCGCGATCGCACGCTGAATCCGGCAATGTCGAGGCGGCTTGGGAATGGGCAAAACCGATTACCACCGAAAATCCCCATCGTTTCCTGGCACGTCAGGCGGGCTTTTGGGTGGGCAAATGGGCAAGGGAATTGGGACGCCGACAGGATGCCCAAGCCGCATTCGAGCAGGTGATTACCAACCACCCCCAGTCTTACTATGCGTGGCGCTCTGCCGTGCAGCTGGGTTGGGATGTGGGCGACTTTAAAACCGTCCGTCAACTTGATCCGAAACTGGTGCTGCCGAAAACTCGACCCGTATTACCGGTCGGTTCAGCCGCTCTCAAGGAACTCTATTTACTGGGTCAAGACCAAGAGGCTTGGATACTTTGGAAAGCCGAATTCCAAAATCGTCTCGAACCTACCGTTGCAGAACAGTTTACCGATGGCTTGGTGCAGTTGGCAATCGGAGATTACTTGAGCGGCATTTCTACCATTGCCAGCTTAGAAGATCGGGATACCCCCAAAGAACAAGCGCAGTACCAAGACTTACGGGAAAAATTCACCTACTGGCAAGCACTCTATCCCTTTCCTTTCTCAGATAAGATCTCAACTTACTCCCAAAAGCGGCAACTCAATCCTTTATTGGTAACTGCCCTAATTCGCCAAGAATCTCGCTTTGAACCTGATATTCGTTCCGGTGCTGGTGCTGTCGGTTTAATGCAAATGATGCCCAGTACGGGGGAGTGGGCGGCAGAAAGTATTGATGTGGAGGATTATTCTCTGGAAAATCCGGACGATAACATTAAATTGGGAACCTGGTTTCTGCAACAAGTTCACCAGTCTTATAACAACAACTCCTTACTCGCGATCGCCAGTTACAATGCCGGTCAAGGAAATTTATCAAAATGGCTGCAACAACAAAGCCCTGGCGATCCGGATGAGTTTGTTGAATCCATTCCTTTTGATGAAACTAGAGATTATGTGAAGCAGGTGTTTGGGAACTATTGGAATTATTTACGGTTGTATGATCCCAATGTTGCCCAGCAAGTTGCCCAACATTCTCAGAGTCAGTCTACGGCAATGCGTCGATAATGGCGCGGGGGAGGAGCAGGGGGAGCTGGGGGAGCAGGGGGAGCAGGGGGAGCAGGGGGAGCAGGGGGAGCAGGGGGAGCAGGGGGAGCTGGGGGAGCAGGGGGAGCAGAGGGAGCTGGGGGAGCTGGGGGAGCTGGGGGAGCAGGGGGAGCTGGGGGAGCTGGGGGAGCTGGGGGAGACGTTCCGATGGAACGTCTGGAAGTTGGGGAAGAAAACATTCAATTCATGCTTACGCTGTGTACCAGAAACAGCAATATACTGATACAGTTATAACGATAGAACTGTCAATTATGTAATTCAATTAACAGGGAATGGATTCGACTGCTGATTTGCCAGGGGCATTGACTACCCTTGACCAGAGTCCAGTTGTCGCAACTTCTGAGCTAAGCAAAGTTTATCGCACTGGCTTTTGGCTGAATCAAAAAATTGAATCACTGAAAAATTGCTCTCTCTCTGTTGAACCGGGAGAGACGTTTGGCTTGCTTGGTCCGAATGGAGCAGGTAAAACGACGCTATTGAAAATTTTACTGGGGATTGTTCGTCCTACCTCCGGACGAGCTTGGCTGATGGGAAAACCGATTGGCGATCGCGGAGTAAAGCAGCGAATTGGGTATTTGCCAGAAAATCCCTATTTCTATGACTATCTGACAGGTTGGGAATTCTTGCAACTGACCGCCGGGTTGTTTCAAATCCCTAAAAGTCGTCAACGTCAACGCATTCCCCAATTGCTGGAATTAGTGGGATTATCGAAGTCGGCGGCAAAAAAGAAGCAGTTGCGACAGTATTCTAAGGGAATGCTTCAGCGCATCGGTATGGCACAAGCCCTGATCAATGACCCGGATGTCGTGTTTCTGGATGAGCCGATGTCGGGACTCGATCCCATGGGACGCTATCAGATCCGAGAAATTATTCTCTCACTCAAGGAGCAAGGGAAAACCATTTTCTTCAATAGCCATGTTTTATCGGATGTGGAGAAGATATGCGATCGCATTGCGATTCTGGCAGAGGGAGAGTTAATTTGTGTTGGCACACTGGATGAACTTTTGGGTGTAGCGACTCATTACCAAGTTCGTGGGAAAGGCGGTAACATCGACATTCTTCAACGCTGGGTTAAGGAACTGGTATTCGAGGAAGATAGCTGGTACGGTGAACTCAAAGGTGAACCCCAAGAATTTATTGCCAGTCTGCGCCTGATGGGAGCGCAATTAATCGAGATTACTCTAGCACGTTCCTCTCTGGAGGAATTTTTCATGCAGCAGTTACGGCAGAGGGGGATTGAATCGAGCCATTAGCAGGGGGAGTTGGGGAAGCTGTGTAGAGACGTGCCATGGCACGTCTGGGAGCAGGGGGAGCAGGGGGAACAAAGGACCAAGGACCAATGACCAATGACCAATGACCAATGACCAATGACCAATGACCAATGACCAATGACCAATGACCAATGACCAATGACCAATGACAACTAGACAGTGATCCTATATTTGTTTTAAACTAAAAGGCTACTTGCTCAATTTAAAAATCTACCAGAGGTCTGGTGAACCTACTGTCAGAATATACAAAACTCTTAGAAAAACTGTTAATCGTTTAGTGAGGGTATCTGGTGCGTTACCAAAGTATCTCTAAAAAAGAAGTCCAACAAAAAACCGTTACCCGTCGCACGGGTGCTTACGCCTTGATGGATAGTCTGAAGCGTCATGGGGTTGACCATATTTTTGGCTATCCCGGTGGTGCAATCCTGCCGATCTATGATGAACTGTATCGGTGGGAAGAACGCGGGGAAATGCAGCATTTCTTGGTTCGCCATGAACAGGGTGCGGCTCATGCGGCGGATGGATATGCCCGAGCAACAGGGAAAGTGGGTGTCTGTTTTGCCACATCGGGTCCTGGGGCGACAAACTTAGTGACAGGGATTGCTACCGCCCACATGGATTCGATTCCTTTAGTGGTGGTTACCGGACAGGTGACACGGGCGGCGATTGGTTCGGATGCGTTCCAAGAAACGGATATTTTTGGGATTACACTGCCGATTGTTAAGCATTCTTATGTGGTGCGTGATCCTCGTGATATGGCGTGGATTGTGGCTGAAGCGTTCCATATTGCTAGTACGGGGCGTCCAGGTCCAGTGTTAATTGATGTTCCCAAGGATGTGGGACTAGAAGAATTTGACTATACACCTGTTGACCCAGGTATGGTTAAGTTGACAGGGTATCGTCCTACGGTTAAGGGAAATCCCCGACAAATTAATCAGGCATTGCATCTGATCCGAGAGTCGCAGCAACCGTTACTTTATGTCGGCGGCGGTGCGATTACAGCTAATGCCCATGAACAAGTTAAGCAATTGGCAGAAACGTTCCAAATTCCGGTCACGACAACGCTGATGGGGAAAGGGGCGTTTGATGAATCTCATCCGTTGTCGGTAGGAATGTTGGGGATGCATGGCACGGCTTATGCTAATTTTGCCGTGAGTGAATGTGATTTACTGATTGCCGTCGGTGCGCGGTTTGACGATCGCGTTACTGGGAAGCTGGATCAGTTTGCAAGTCATGCTAAGGTGATTCATATCGATATTGACCCGGCGGAAGTGGGCAAAAACCGCGCCCCCGAAGTGCCAATTGTTGGTGATGTGCAGCAGGTGCTGGCTAAGTTATTACGGCGCTACGAGGAACAGGACATTCTGGCTGATCCGAACCAAACTCAGGTATGGCTGAAGCGGATTCAGCGTTGGCGTCAAGAGTATCCCTTGGAAGCGCCGCAGTATCCCGATACGATTTCGCCGCAAGAGGTGATTGTGGAGTTGGATCGGCAAGCTCCAGATGCTTACTACACGACAGATGTAGGTCAACATCAGATGTGGGCAGCGCAATTTCTGAAGACGGGACCGCGCCGTTGGATTTCCAGTGCTGGTTTAGGCACAATGGGTTACGGGGTTCCTGCGGCTATGGGTGTTAAGGTTGCTCTCCCGGATCAGCAAGTGGTTTGTGTGGCGGGTGATGCTTCGGTACAAATGAATATTCAGGAGCTAGGGACATTAGCACAGTATGGCATTAGTGTCAAGACTGTGATTATTAACAATGGCTGGCAAGGAATGGTGCGCCAGTGGCAAGAGGCGTTTTTTGGACAGCGGTATTCGTCCTCGAATATGGAAATAGGAATGCCGGATTTTGTGATTCTGTGCCAAGCTTATGGGGTTAAGGGCATGGTGGTGAAGCATCGGGACGAACTTCAGGATGCGATCGCACAAATGTTGGCGTATGATGGTCCAGTGTTGTTGGATGTCCGTGTCACCAAGAATGAGAATTGTTATCCGATGGTTGCACCGGGTAAGAGTAATGCCCAAATGATCGGATTGCCAGAACGCCGTCAGCAAGAACAGGTGGCTGAGGTGGTCAATTGCAGTAACTGTGGGACTCAGAATCCAACCACGAATCAGTTCTGTCCGGTTTGTGGGACGAAACTGTAATCAGTTAGTGGAAAATTGGATAGTCAAAAGTCCCTTGCACTTGTGGGGGACTTTTATGAATAATCAAGTAATCTTATCGCTATAGGAATGCCTCCCAAGGTGACTTGGAAGGCGGTGTCGTTCATTATCGAAAGGAATCTCAACTCCTCTATATCAGCATAATCCCTATCTGTGACAGCCTTGTCACAACGCTATGACAAGCTTGCGATCGCGCGATGTTGCTGAATGTCTATAACTAGCTTGTAGTCACGTCAATACTATTCCATTAATAGTCCTCAAATTCAATAGCATCGAGCAGGCTAATACTGATTGGGGAGATTTTCTGAGTCATTTCCGGCGAATTTTGGAAAGCATCATTCTCGATATGCGGATAGTCGCACTGAGGAGAAAGTCGCTGGGTTCCTGTCGGTGTATTGTCTTGCCTATCTCCGTGTTGCCCTAGAATAGAACCATAGTGAGTAATCCAGCTATCGTTAACTTGTTGGATATGGCGCAGTTCATGTTCATTGGCGGTAAACAACCAATGTCCATCCGAATGAAAGGCAAAGACAATGGCTAGATGACAGTGATAGGATTCATAATACTTGGGACAACTTTCAGATACAGAACATTGACTATCGAAAAAGGGACAGTGTATGGTGGAACAAACATTAATTGTGGCTTTTTGACCGATAGAGCGTTTCATAGATTAACCCCTGTGTGTTTTGACTAAAGTAAAACTCTCCAGCTCTTGAGATGTGATGCTGTATACTTCAATAATATTTTCTGCCCTAGGCAATTGAACACCGCAAATCTCTGGAAGTTATCCTGATCTGTCCGAAAACAGGTTGGAGATCCCAGGTGCAGAGGCGCAGGGGTGCAGGGGAAAAGGTTTTCCAACCACCATTGAATAGTCTTGAATTAAGATGAGAGCTTATTGAGAATAATTAGGGCTTGCTGCAAAAAGCCAAAACCCTTATTCATCAAGGCTTTGAGCGGCATTAAGAGTTGCTCAGCTCCCAGGAAATCTGGTAAAATTTAACAAAACCCTTGCACCGTGACCAGGTAGATGTACCGAAAAGTTGATTACCTTTCTAGTCATGAATCTGTCCACCCAAAATAAAGCAGGTTTCTTGTCTTTTTTTGTGTTTCCAACAAAATAATGTCTTTTTTAGGTCGAACTTATTTTCAGAGCTGATCATTAGTGAATTTATCAACAATAAATCCTTATCCTTGCTTCAAGCTTAAATAACTAATTAGGATTACATTCATTCAGGAAATCAGGGTTTCCACAAATAAGCCGATTATCTTAATTGTCTTTGCACAGAACCCCTCAAACTTAAGTGATACCTTGGGTAAGCTAAGCTAACGCAAATTCGGTAAATTGACGCACGTCTGGCGGATGAAAACCTAAAACAATATCACCAGAAGGAACTCCTAAATTTAATAATTCATTGGCTATACCTACTTCTGTCCAATCTTCTTCGATCCAAATTTTATCATTTTTAATCTGAATATGAACAGTAATCCCCCGAACTCTTTTTTTTTGCCTCCAACCCGTTTGAAACCAAAGGTATTGATCTCGCGTTTCGTCGAAAGCCAGCAAGCTTTCCAAATAACTGGAGTTCTTCATATTTAATCGTGTAAGGGTCTGCTGTAATTGTCCAACCCTCCTTGACTAAAGCTGTTTTGACCGAGAACTAGGGATACAAGCCTCGTCCTTTTAGGACGACTTTTTATTTTCTCTTAGTCTTGTATTGTAATAAATAATGTGTTAATCTATAAAATTAGTCTAGCACAGGCGAAAGTCGTGAGTATCGCCAATCGATT
>NZ_JAVKBY010000283.1:0-17071 GCF_040222985.1 Coleofasciculus sp. F4-SAH-05 | reverse complement strand
GCGGGAAATGTCAGTAGTGAGACGGTTAAGCGTTACATTGAAAATCAGAAGACCAGATAGTTTGGTCATCTCCGTACCTCCGATGACCCGCCTTATATCCCACACCTAAAAGGATGTGGGTTTTACGGCGTTTCTATAAGCAGGATTCATCGGGGCGGGTTTAGTTGCATCTGGGTCAAAAAGAGACAATAGTAGTGAAACCCGCCCCTACACCCCTCAAAACTTACAATTAAAACGATATATACACAACCGATGCTATCGGACTTGATATGACTGGTAAACCTAATTTTCCTGGCATGAACCCCTACCTGGAACGACCGGACATTTGGCCCGAAATCCATTACGGGTTGATTAGTGGGCTAATGAGAACCCTCAACCCAGTACTTAACCCCAAATATCGGGCGGCTGTCGATAAGCGGGTTTACCTGGATTCTGTTTTAGTTGGTATTCCTGATACAACGGTGATTCAGCAAACGCCTAATCGCACTACAACCTCTACCTCAGCCGCCGTTTTGAGCCAGCCTGAGCGTGTGGCGATACCCATGCTCGAAGAAGTCACCGAACGCTTTTTGGAAATTCGCGAAGTGGCTACCCGCAAGGTTATTACGGTTATTGAAGTGCTATCGCCCAAGAATAAACGATCCGGCGAAGGGCGATCGCAGTATCTCAAAAAACGTCAAACGTTACTCAGCAGCCAAACCCATTTAGTCGAAATTGATTTGCTCAGGAGTGGTGAATCCATGCCTGTGCAAGGTGGATGTAAAGCCGACTACCAAATCTTAGTCAGTCGAGCCGATGAAAGACCCGCTGCAGAACGGTATCCCTTTTATTTGCGGGAGCCAATCCCCGTATTTTTATTACCCCTGAGCGCCGCAGACGTTGAACCGGCGATCGATTTGGCTGCCTTACTTGAACAAGCCTATCAGGAAGCCGCCCTTGACTTGGTGGTTGACTATTCGATGCCGCTAGAACCCGCCTTGAATGAAGATGATATGGCTTGGCTCGATACCTTACGCTAAGTAGTCAGACACCATTCAAGTTGAGCATAAGGACAAGGGAAGAAGAAACGGAAAATAGTCAAAATTTGACATTGTTTAATATTTCTTAGTACAACAAACATCATTGTTCCCCACTTCAATCCTAGAAATAGTAGAGCGAGTTAATTCAGTGCCGAGGCAATCCGCCTTGGCATTTTTCTGCAACATTATATGACATAAAACGCCTATTTATTGGAGTTTTATGGTTCATCTTTGGTTCATCAGATTTTGGAACTAAAGATGAGCCACAAAAACGATAATTATCTTGCCCGTCTGGAACAAATCCGGTGGGGTAAGTATCCCCAATGCCCCTATTGCCAATCAACTCATTCTCGACGCTTAAAAAAGGAACGCCGATATCAATGTAACGAATGCTTTACTTCATATAGCGTTACAGTTGGGACTCTGTTTCACAAAACTCATGTTGACTTAGAAAAATGGGTTCTGGCAATTTATCTGGTTCTCAATCCCCCCGAACGGATCAGTGTGCGTCAGTTAGCGAAAAAGATTGGAGTCAATAAGAATACCGCCTCCTATATGATTACCCGGATTCGTCAGGCAATGACTCAAGAGGCGGACTTGCTGCAGCGACTTGTGGAAATAGAGTTTGAGTGATACCAAGTTGCAGTCTAAGGTAGAATCTGTCATGCTGAGTGGAGTCCGGAGCGAAGCGGAGGAACGAAACGAAGCATCTGCAGAACCCTAAATTAAACCCATTTGAGTTCCCTCCTTCCTCCCGGTTCCCTCCCCTTGATCAGGGGAGGGTTAGGGTGGGGTTTGTCTAAAGGTATTAGAGATTTGTTAACTTAATCGGTTAACTCTTTTTGGGAATGTCTAAGGAAGAAAGGTATTTAGACAGCGATTCTCCCAATAGTTCTTCGGGTGTCTTTTTTTTATCGGGTTTTTTAGCCGTAAATCCACCAAAAAACCAAACCCAAAGCGAAGCATAGAGGAATAGGATGAAAAATGGTGACAGCATAATCGTTAACGGTAGATAACCCTAATCAAACTAATCCCAGAGATAGGTAAGACGGAGAGTACCATCTTGAACTGCCTCTGCGACTACTGACGGTTAGGAAACTTTCCTTACATCCAAGTGTAAGACTGTGTGCCGAAAAAGTCTCGACCGCTAACTGGGACAGTAGAGACGCGCCATGGCGCGTCTCTACAGGGTTTGGGGGGGGATGTCAATCTAATTCTATCGGTTATATGGCATGACTATAGAGCAAGGTTCTCCCGATAATATTGTGTGCATTTTTTGAGATATGATGACTAACAATTTGCTGAATTTTCTGATGCAAATGTTTTTCGGTATCTTTAAGGCTTGCCAAAAATGTCAGTAATCGTTGTTTATCTAATAGCGGTAAGTCCCTGAGCAATTCTTCAGCTTCCTCTAACATTCGCTCTTGTGCCTCTGGCATTAAGTTTATCCAGTTGGAATACAATAGGTTGCGTTCGACAATCGCCAGCTTCCATTGATATTCGGGCATGATGCTTGTCCCACTTAATCATTTGCTATCTGTCGATCATCCTAAGTGAAAGACTATGAAGAAATGGCAAAGATGGCTGTTTCGATTGTAAAAAGATTGTAAATCTAGCATCCAGGTAGGGCAGGGCGGGTTTTGGACAACCGTTGTCGGTGATGTGCCGATAGGTTAGTCCCTAAACCCGCCCCGACAATTGTCTTATCCCATCGCATCCCCTACTGATTTTCCGCCATCGCCTTGGTGCGAGCTTGAAATCCCGCCGCCTTCAGCCTGTCAACCATACCTTCATAATCTTGTACCCAGTATTTAGGATCAAAGCGCACAAATTGGCTCTGATTTAACGCCCCAACCCTAGCGATAACTGGCACTTTTTGCGGTTTCCTCTCCCCAGATTGTTCTTGCAAAATCGATTGGAGACGTTTCAGGGTGGCTGTGTCCACGCTCTGGGGGGTTAGTTCCACGATAATCATTTGTGCTTTTTCAATCGGTTCGACGTCTTCAATAATCATCTGAATTTTCTCATCTCGTTCATCCGCCTTACCCCAAACAATTAGACGGGCATCTTTTTCAATTAAGGAACTAATCCGCTCAAACGTTTTCGGAAAAATAACGCCATCGGCTTGACCGGTGAGATCTTCCATTTGCACAAATGCCATGCGCTCGCCACTTGTTTTGGTAACGTGAAATTTTACCTCAGTCAGCATCACGATGACACTCAGAATGCTGCGTTTGCTTTGATCGCCTAATTCGTTGAGATTAATCGGAGTTAGCACCTGATTGGCGACTTGATGCACAGCTTTGAGAGGGTGATCCGAGACATAGAAGCCGAGCAATTCTTTTTCTTGCTGTAGCTTTTCTTGCGCCGAGAAATCCTCAACCTTCGGGGTTTTCGGGGCGGATTTCCAGGCATTATTCCGTTCACTGTTATTTGTATCCGCGTCTTCTAAGACATCAAAAATATTAATTTGACCACTCTGTCGATCCTTGGCTCGATCTTGCCCCCAACTAATTAGCACCTCTAAATCGTTAATTAGTTGTTTGCGATTGGATTCGAGGCGATCGAACGCCCCGGAGTAAATCAGGGATTCTAGGGCGCGACGATTCACAACTCGTAAATCCACGCGATCGCAAAAATCGGCTAATGACTGAAAATCCCCGTCCTTTTCCCGTTGGTGGAGAATAGTCTCAATCGCCCCCTCGCCTAAATTGCGGATTGCTGAGAATCCGAATAAGATTTTGCCAGAGACTGGGGTAAAATCGACGTGCGATCGGTTAATATCCGGCTGCAAGACATCGATGCCCATGGTGGTACAGGTGGCGATGTATTTCTGCACCTTATCCTGATTCCCACTACTGGCTGTCAGCAGCGCCGTCATGTACTCTACCGGATAATTGGCTTTCAGAAACGCCGTCTGATAGGTAACATAGGCATACGCTGTCGAGTGGGACTTGTTAAAGCAATTGGACGCCACCGAGCCATTGAAGAGCAGAAAATTATGGTCGCGCTCGACGCCAATGTCATAGACTGGTTGAGTACCCAAGGGTTTACGACCGATAATTTTAACCACGTTTAGAACTCCTTAATCGTTTCCAAATTGCGCTGACATGCTAAGAGCCGGAATTGTGGGATTGCCCAACGTAGGCAAATCAACCTTATTTAACGCCCTCGTCGCCAATGCGAAAGCAGATGCGGCGAATTTTCCCTTCTGCACGATTGAGCCGAATGTTGGGGTTGTCGCTGTACCCGATGAACGGTTGTCTGTGCTGGCGAAGATTTCCACCTCTGAACAAATTGTGCCAACTCGGATTGAGTTTGTCGATATTGCTGGATTGGTGAAGGGGGCGAGTAAAGGGGAGGGGCTCGGTAACCAGTTTTTAGCCAATATCCGGGAAGTGGATGCCATTGTCCATGTGGTGCGCTGTTTTGATGATGAGAATATTATCCATGTTTCCGGTTCCGTTGATCCAGTACGTGACATTGATGTGATTAATTTGGAATTGGCGTTAGCGGATTTAGCCCAAGTAGAACGCCGCATGGAACGCACCCGCAAGCAGGCGAAAACCAGTAAAGAGGCGCAGTTGGAACTGGAAGCCTTGGAAACGTTGAGTGGGGGATTGAATGAAGGTAAATCGGCACGGAATATTAGTTTAACCGAAGACGAAGCCGAGGCGGTGAAGCCGTTAGGATTATTGAGTGCGAAACCGATTATTTATGCGGCGAATGTGTCAGAGGATGATTTAGCCTCTGGGAATGAATGGGTGGAACAAGTGCGCCAAGTGGCAACGTCTGAAGCGGCAGAAGTCGTGGTGGTTTCAGCCCAAGTGGAGTCAGAATTAGTTGAGTTACCCGAAGATGAACGGGGCGATTTCTTGGAGTCGTTAGGTGTGGAAGAAGGGGGATTAAAATCCTTAATTCGGGCTACATACAACTTATTAGGATTACGCACCTTTTTAACCACCGGACCAAAAGAAACCCGGGCTTGGACAATTACAGCCGGAATGAAAGCACCCCAAGCGGCGGGTACGATTCATACGGATTTTGAGCGGGGGTTTATTCGGGCGGAAACGGTTGGTTATGATGATTTAGTCACGTCTGGATCAATGAATGCGGCGAAAGATAAAGGATTAGTGCGGGCGGAAGGGAAAGAGTATGTGGTGCAAGAAGGCGATGTGATGCTATTTCGGTTTAATGTTTAAACCGGGTGCGGAACCGTAGGGGCGTAGGTTGTGCGCTCTTGAAAATCGTGATTAATCCCGATCATCGGGGGTACATTTAAGATAACCCAGGCGCGATCGCACTCCCTCATCCACCACCCAAACGGCACAATCACATCTAGGGATGGCCACCCTGGTAAATACTGCTCGCCTCTTAAGCCAGAAAATACCAAAGGCGCGATCGCACTCCCTCATCCACCACCCAAACGGCACAATCACATCTAGGGATGGCCACCCTGGTAAATACTGCTCGCCGAGACCAATTAAAAATAACCGGTAAGTGCGCCAGACTCGTCTGAGTCCCAAGACATCACCTTGACGTTGTAATAGGTTTCGATCCAAACCTTAGCACCACATCTGGGACGATCCGGACGATAAACCACACGGCATCCTCCCGGTATTTCCACTTCATGACCATAAACATTCGTTTTGCTGCTCTTTTCGGTAGCCTCTTCCTGAGATCCAATCAGCGACCTTGGGTCGCCCCACTTCTTCACCGTAATCACCGGCTGGCGTAAGTCGTGTTGTTGATTGGAGCGAATTCTCTGTGTATTAACGTGAATAATCGTTTTCGCTGGCTTTCGGGGATTGCGCCAACGAGGCTGCGGACCTCTTTTACCCGGTGTAATCAGCGGTTTGCCATTAAATAGAGGCATTAACCACATTTTCCCAGTCTTGTAAGCCCCTTCCACTCTGCCAGCAATCAGCAGAACTCTCAGTCGAGCCGTAGAGATATTTAAAAGTTGAGCCGCTTGTGTTGTACCGACGATCATCTTAGCTATAAGGAATTCGTAATAGTTTTGAGTAAGGTAATAATATACCATATACAGTATAGTTTACCATACCAGCCCCCAGCCAAGGATACCCGTCACCCGATCGCCCTAGGGGAAATTGAAACTAACCGATGGGCGATCGCATTCTTGGGAGTTGGTTATAACCGAAGGCAGAAATTAAACGGTTTTGCTCATGCGATCGCAACTCCCAACAACTCCCAATTGAGTTGATGATAATCCAGAACCCCTAGAGCGTCGGTCAAGTATTGCTAGAAACCGGGTTTCTCGTTAGGATGACAACGCCATATCAACCTTTGAACCAAAGAAACCCGGTTTCTTGACCGATGTCCTAGGGGCGTAGGTTGTGCGCCCTTGAAAACCGTGGTTAATTTCGATAGCTGGGGTACATTTAAAATAACCCAAGTGCGATCGCGCCTTACCCTAATCCACCGGGAAACCCGTATAATAATTGAACTCTCTGGTGTCCCTATCCGCTATTTTTGTATTATACCCAACAACAGTAACGATGAAAAATCTCTGGAATCCTCAAGCAGCCAGTCACTATCAAAGTGACTTAGAACTCAGAGTTTATACATCCCGTCTCTTAGGCAAAGATCCATCTTTAGTTTTGCATGGCGGCGGCAATACGTCGGTTAAAATCACCGAAAAAAACTTAGTTGGAGAACCAGAAGACATTCTTTATGTCAAAGGGAGTGGTTGGGATTTAGCCACAATTCAGAAAGAAGGGTTTGCTCCCGTGAGAATGGCTCATCTGTTGAAATTAGCAAAACTGCCAACATTATCTGATTCTCAGATGGTCAATGAGTTGAAAACTCAGATGACTGTTGCTACAGCCCCTTCTCCTTCCGTTGAAACTATTCTCCATGCCATTTTACCCTACAAATACGTGGATCATACCCATGCCGATGGGATTGTCACCATTACCAATACTCCCAACGGTTTCCAGCGAATTCAGGAAATTTATGGGGATAACGTTGTGATCATTCCCTATATTATGCCCGGATTTGATTTAGCCAGACTCTGCGGAGAGAAATTCCCCCTAGAAGCCGGAGAAAATACCATCGGCATGGTGTTGATGAATCATGGTATTTTTTCCTTTGGGGATACCGCTAAAGAGTCTTATGACCGAATGATTTCACTGGTTAGTGCAGCCGAAGACTATTTAAATAACCATAACGCTTATTCTCCGTCTCCCAGTAGTGTTTGGACAGAAAAGCCTTTAGCTACACCCTTAGCCAAATTACGGCATCAGCTTTCCATAAAAGCCGGATTTCCGGTTATTTTATCCAGTGATCAAGCGCCTAAATATATGGCGTTTGCCCAACGAGACGATATTGCCGTAATTTCTCAACAAGGTCCAGCGACACCCGATCATGTGATTCGCACCAAGCGTCTGCCTTTAATCGGTCAAGATATTGACGCCTATAGTCAAGCTTATCAAGACTATTTCCAAACCTATTCTAGTCCTGACCATACTATATTAGATCCGATTCCCCGAGTTATTCTTGATCCGGAATTAGGACTCTGTACCGTGGGCAAAACCATTAAAGCCGCCAATATTGTGGCTGATATCTATGATCATACTATTGATGTGATCGAAACGGCGACCAACTTAGAGGAATATAAACCCCTATCCGCCCAAGATATCTTTGCCGTCGAATATTGGGAATTAGAACAAGCCAAATTAAACAAAGCAGGCAAAGAACCCGCCTTCACCGGGGAAATTGCCTTAGTTACAGGCGCCGCGTCGGGTATTGGTAAAGCCTGTGTAGACTCTCTCTTGCAACGAGGTGCTGCTGTTGTGGGTTTAGATATAAATAAGGATATTGAAACCCTCTATAATTGTCCTGAATTTTTCGGCATAACCTGTGATGTCACCGATGAAACCGCCATTACTCAAGCTCTCGAAAAAGCGATTCGTAAGTTTGGCGGCTTAGATATCTTAATCCTCAATGCGGGCATCTTTACAGCCGGTTGTCCGATTAAAGACTTATCAACCCAAGACTGGCGCAAGGTTCTCAATATTAACTTAGATGCTAACTTAATTTTAATGCGAGAAAGTCATCCCTTTTTAAAATTAGCCCCCAAAGGTGGTCGAGTTGTCGTCATTGGCTCAAAAAATGTCTATGCCCCTGGAGTGGGCGCTGCTGCCTATTCAGCGTCTAAAGCGGCATTAAATCAATTGACACGGGTGGCGGCTTTGGAATGGAGTCAAGATAAAATTCGGATCAATTCTGTACATCCGAATGCCGTTTTTGATACCGGAATTTGGACAGAAGAGGTATTAAAGTCTCGTGCGGCTGCTTATGGGTTAACCGTAGACGAGTATAAAACCAATAATCTGCTCAAGGTTGAAATAACTAGCCATGATGTCGCCGAACTAGCCGTAGAACTCTGTGGTGATTTATTCAGTAAAACAACAGTGGCGAATATTCCCATTGATGGCGGCAATGAACGAGTGATTTAGAGTATGAGATTGGAGGCTTTCGCCCCATTCACTAATTCAAGTATTCCCCGAAACCGGGTTTATCATAAAAATAACAACTCTCCTATCAGCATTTCATTTTCATAACCCGGTTTATTGGGTTCTTCCGGACTTAGTGTGCTAAAGTATCAGTTTTAATGGTTCATAAACCTTGCAACACAAGGACTGTAGCGCCTCAGTCCATCAAAATGACTTGAAATATGAAAAGAAATGGCTAAACTGAAGTTCCCCCAGCCAAAAAATCTTGCACTGCCTCACTGTGCGGCTTTGCGCGATTTTTTAGACGTTCGGCGAGCGCTCAGTCGAGCCGCCGCCCTACTTATGTACAATCGCTGAAACCTTGATTTAGCGTGGGTTTCAACCAATCTCTTGTCATATTGCAAAAATACCGCGATACGTTCTCTCCGGAACAGGCTCCGCCAACGCGGTATTTTTGCAAGTGCTACTTATGTACGATTTTTTAGGGTTTTAGTGTTCAAACCATTACGGTATAAGGCTTTAGCCTGGGTGCAGTACATCTGTATGGGGGGAACTTCAGTTTAATCGCTGAAAATTAGGACTTACGCAAAGCCTCTATTCGTAGGGTGCGTTAGCGTAGCGTAACGCACCTTTATCCCCATAAGTGGTGTTGCTGTGTAAGTCCTGAAAATTTCAGGGTACAAGGCGTTGAAAATGTCGGATCGCACAACCTGCGCCCCTACTCTTTCAATGCCGTTAGCAAAAACGCGATCGCGCCAAACAACTTATCTAAATCTGTAATCGCGATTCGGGTTTTCTCTTTGGTAAAAACATCCCCCACAAGCCGCCCCATTTGCCATAATTCTCCATCGGTAACAATACCATAAACAGGTTGTGTTTCATTCTGGTTCATCTTCTGGGCGGCAATTAACTCCGCAAGACATTGCCCCCACCCTTCAATAAAGTTATTCTGTTTGGCTTCAACGACGACGACAAGCGGTAAACCCAGTATGGTTTTTCCGAGTTCTGATTTGGTTGATATCAAATAATCCGGTGTGCCTGTGAGTTTATGATCATAAGTAATGGATTTATGACTCCAGAGTGTATAGTTGTCAACAAAACTTTTATAGACTTCTCTTAAGATTGGATAAATAACATTCTCACAACGAGAGGCTTCAGATGTAAAAACATCTATATTTTCTAGATTAAATTCAAATTCGTTACGGAAATTATCTGAAGGTTTCAAGTCAATATATGAAATAAAGCTCTCTTCTGCATACTTGATGTTATAGTCTTGTTGAACTTGAGCCAGGGATTTGAAGTCTGTAAATGCCATAGGTTGTCTACCACTTTTTCACGACTTTTATTTTTTATATTTTCTTATCCCCCAGGGTAAAGGTGCGTTACGCAAGCGCTAACGCACCCTACTGACGATTCCTGTGCTGGTGTCTAAGATGCTAAATACGGTGATATCGTTACTGGCAATATAGGGTAAGGCTTGGTTATCCTCACCTAGGATATCGGTCAAGAAACCGGGTTTCTTGGGGTTAAAGGTTGATATTGCGTTGTCATCCTGACGAGAAACCCGGTTTCTAGGAATACTTGACCGACGCTCTAGTAAGGGTGCAATGGTTGGCATTATCGGTTCTAAGCCCGGGATTTTGTTTCAATCAGTTAGAGTTAGATTCCCTCAACGTCTTGACGTAATGCGGCAATAATCTTTGTATTCGCCTTGGGAAACGGAAACTGGTCAATTTCCTCTAGGGTTACCCAACGGATTTCATCACATTCTAGGGCTTGGGGGACACCTGAGAGATGACGACAGTGATGGACAATCAACGTCACCCGAAAATGGCTATAGGCATGATCAACCGTGATTACGCGATCGCCTACCTCGATCTCAATTCCCAATTCTTCCCGAATTTCCCGCTTAATACAGTCTGCCACAGTTTCATCCGGCTCAATTTTGCCGCCAGGAAACTCCCATAATCCACCCAATAACCCCTGTGCAGGGCGGCGGTCAATTAAAATTTGTCCTTGATTGTTCCAAATCACGGCAACACCAATGATTTTGTGAGATAAGGGGGTAGAGGCTTCACACATGGGTAACTGAGATGCAATACCTAGATTGTACGCCTTCTACAGATGAAATCGGCAGCCCAGCGAATGAGCCTGCCGATTTTCGATTTCGTCCCAATTATCCTATTTCCTATAGATGACTTTCTTTGCTTCTGCCTTCTTAATCTAGCCAGCATCTGCGCCAGAGGAATCGGTCTTTTGCAACGATTTTTCAAATGTCATGCGTTGTTCAGCTTTGCGTAGGAAATAACCACTAACCATTGCTGAGGCTAACAAACGTCCTATATTCTCGCGGCTAGTATTGATGGTGACATCAAAATGGTCTGAAGGCATATTACCCAACAATCCCATCACATTACGTTCCATGACATCAAACACATCAGTCGAGGTGGGTTTGGATAAATGGGAAACGGTTTCTGGACTCAACGATTGTACGTACTCCCACAAATGATTATTGTCTCCATTGCCTTCAAAAAATTCTGGGACGCGATCAGATTTGTTGTTCACCGTTTACCTCCGAGCAATAGCTCTCTATCATTCATCTAACTTAACAAGGCATAATCGATAATCAGGTAGGTGGAACCGAACCTATCCTATTGGGTTGTCCCACAAAACATAAACAGGACTTACGCAGCGACACCACTTATGGGGGCTTGCGGTGCGTTACGCTAGGCTAACGCACCCTACAGATAGAGGCTGTGCGTAAGTCCTAATAAAGCGAATCAGATAAGATATAAGACCAACTAACTCACCGCAATATATTCACGCATATCGGCTTGGCGCTTGCGAAGCTTAGACAGCGCTTCCCGTTCAATTTGGCGGACTCGTTCCCGGCTGATTTTGAGTTGATCGCCAATCTTGGCGAGTGTCATGGGTTGACCATCGACTAGACCAAAGCGTAGCATTAACACTTCACGTTGCTGCTCGGTTAAATCCGCCATTAACTTCTCCAGATCGACTTGCATGGCTGAATAGGTGGCAAAATCTTCGGGTGAAGGTCCGCTATCTTCCAGGAGTTCTCCGAGTTCCGTATCTTGATTATCGCCGACTCGTAGATCTAACGACAGAGGTTGACGCGCTTTCTCCAGGTACTCCCGGACTTGCTTGGGTGTCAGGTCTAATTCTGTCGCCAATTCCGATATGGTGGCGGCACGCCCTAGCGTCTGGGAGAGTTGGCGCTGGGCTTTTTTGATTTTGTTCAGCTTTTCGGTGATGTGGATCGGTAAGCGAATTGTTCGTCCTTTCTCCGCGATCGCACGGGTAATCGCTTGGCGAATCCACCAGTAGGCGTAGGTGGAGAAACGATACCCTTTTGTTGGGTCAAATTTTTCCACACCCCGTTGCATGCCAATCGTACCTTCCTGAATCAAGTCCAGCAAGTCTACATTGCGCTTGATATATTTCTTGGCGACGGAAACCACTAGACGTAAATTGGCTTCCACCATTTTGCGCTTAGCCGTTTGACCCGCCCGAATACACGCTTGTAATTCCGCTTCCGATAGGGACGAGGCTTTCGCCCACTCACACAGCGTTGGTTCGTAACCCAATTGTTCAAACAGCGACTCTTTGGTTTGCTCTAAGGCATTTAAACGCTGGACTTGCTTTCCGTATAATATCTCTTGCTCGTGGGTCAACAGGGGTACACGACCAATTTCTTGGAGGTAAGTGCGGACAAGGTCTGTAGAGGTCTGAGCAGTTTTCATAGCGATCGCTATATCTATATTATGAGTGCAGTTCAAGCAACTAAGCTCCTTTTCAGGAGGGTTCACCTCAGGCTGGGATGAACCTTTCTCTCATAGAGAATCGTTAAGTTTTATTTCAATAGGGGGAAATAGATTGATTAAAAAACTCGAAATGTGTATGACTGGGTGAGTTAAAGCCCCCATCTATAACCCAGATTTAGAATTGGCTATCTATCCGATTTGTTTTTAGCTCTGCTTATTGCATACGTTATATCTGACACTATCTAACACTTCGTTAAAAATTGTAACATATCTTAATCAAAAGCCGTCCATTTAGAGCAGGGGGAGATGGGGAAGATGGGGGAGCTGGGGGAGCAGAGGGAGCTGGGGGAGCAGGGGAAGCAGAGGGAGCAGAGGACGAATGACAAATGACAAATGACAAATGACAAATGACAAATGACAAATGACAAATGACAAATGACAAATGACGAAGGACAAATGACTCAAAACATCTGGATTGCCCGACACGGAAATCGCCTCGACTTTGTTAACCTTGACTGGTTTAACACAGCAGAACGTCCTTATGATCCCCCGTTATCGGACGATGGCGTTGGTCAAGCGCGGGAGTTAGGTCAACGGTTACGCGGGGAGAGGATTAAGCACATTTTTGCCTCACCGTTTTTGCGAACGGTACAAACCGCGAACCAAATTGCTCAGATTTTGGACTTACCAATTAAGATAGAGGCGGGTTTGAGTGAATGGCTGAATCCGGAATGGATCAAAGCAGAGCCAGAACGACTGTCTGTTGAGGAATTACAACAGCGTTTTCCCTGTATTGATTCGGGTTATACCTCCCGCGTCATCCCTCAGTATCCAGAAACAAATGAGAACGTGCTAGAACGCACCGCTCAAACAGCTCACCTGCTGACCAAAGAATTCGCAGAGGATATCTTATTAGTGGGTCATGGCGCTTCGGTCGTCGGTGCGACTTGGGGATTAATACCAGGTCAACCTGAAGTGAATGCGGCGTTATGCTGTTTAGTTAAACTTGTGCGTTATGAAGAAAAATGGGTGATGGAACTTAACGGGGATACCTCTCACCTCAGTCAAACTGAGAAGGTAATTCGATTTCATTAAAGTATAAGATTCTATGACATTAATACTGGCAGGAGATATCGGCGGGACTAAAACAATTTTGCGACTGGTGGAGGATTTAGACTCGGAATCCTTGTCGGTTCTCCATGAAGCCCGTTATCCTAGCCGTGATTTCCCTGACTTAGTACCAATCGTCCAGACATTTGTCTCAGAAGCCGGACAGAAGCTGCAGCGGAAACTGACCATTGAAAAAGCCTGTTTTGCGATCGCAGGTCCTGTAGTCAACGATACCTCCAATCTGACCAATTTGGCGTGGGTGTTGGACGCTAGACGCTTAGAGGAGGAACTCGCGATCGCTAAAATCGCTCTGCTCAATGATTTTGCGGCGGTTGGCTACGGGATTCTTGGTTTAGAGGCGGATGATTTATGTACCCTACAACAGGTTAATCCTCAATCTGATGCGCCAATTGCGGTACTCGGTGCGGGTACAGGTTTAGGACAAGGATTTCTGATTCAGAACCAAGACAGGTATCAGGTTTTCGCTTCCGAAGGCGGACATGGGGATTTTGCCCCCCGCACTGAACTGGAATTCCAACTGTTACAATATTTACGCGAGAAGTACGATATCCAGCGCATTTCCGCCGAACGAGTCGTTTCCGGTCAAGGAATTGTCGCCGTTTACCAGTTTTTGCGCGATCGGCAATTTGCCCAGGAATCTCCAGAAATTGCCCAAGTCGTTAGAACCTGGGAACGGGAAATGGGACGCAGTGAGAAAAGCGTTGATCCGGCGGCGGAGATTTCTCAAGCCGCGTTGCAAAAGAGCGACCATCTCAGTGAACAGACCTTAAAAATGTTTGTGGAAGCATACGGTGCTGAAGCCGGGAATCTAGCACTTAAACTCTTACCCTACGGTGGGCTATATATTGCTGGCGGGATTGCGGCTAAGATTTTGCCCTTGATGCAGGATAATAGTTTTTTGCGAACCTTTACGGAAAAAGGTCGGGTTAGTCCCCTGCTGGAAAAGGTTCCGGTTCATATTGTGACCAATCCCCAGGTTGGGCTAATTGGTGCAGCAATATGCGCCTCTCGATTGTAAATTGCTTGGAATGATTTTGGTTGTTGCGATCGCACAGAAACCAGAGAAGCAGGAGAAGCCATGTAGAGACGTGCCATGGCGCGTCTTTGATCAGGGGAGACTTGTGGCACAACAGAGTTAAACTATTGTCAATCCTGAACTTAGGTTAATAGCACTGAAAAGCGTGCATTTTGGGAGCGCCAAAACCCTTAATCTACCGTAGGGTGGGTTGAGCGAAGTCGAAACCCACCAGCATACCAGTCAGTGACATTCAACTTAGGTTAAAATCTAAGCCTGATCAGCAAACAATCTGTTATTCGAGAAAACAAACGTTTGACGATTAGTGTTTCACCTGAGAAAACAGGATAAATTGTACTTACAGTAGGCTTTAGGATAGCGACAGCAATAATCATGAATCAGCGCGGTGTAACAATATGGTTCACAGGTCTAAGTGGTGCGGGTAAAACCACGATTACCCAAGCATTAGCCAAAACCTTGCAAGACAAGGAGTGTAAGCTAGAAGTCTTAGATGGCGACATTGTTCGTCAGAATCTCACCAAAGGCTTGGGCTTTAGCAAAGAAGACCGCGACGAGAATATCCGTCGCATTGGGTTTGTGTCTCACCTACTGACCCGTAATGGTGTAATCGTTTTGGTATCGGCTATCTCGCCCTACCGGGTAATTCGAGAAGAGGTACGCCAAAAAGTTGGTGATTTTCTAGAAGTTTATGTTAATGCTCCCCTGGCAACTTGTGAAGAACGAGATGTCAAGGGATTATATAAACGCGCCCGCGCTGGAGAAATTCTAGGGTTTACCGGAATTGACGATCCTTACGAACCGCCACTTAACCCAGAAGTAGAATGCCGCACTGATCAGGAGGAGTTATCGGAGAGTGTCGCCAAAGTGCTACAAAAACTGGAAGAATTAGGTTATCTGCCAAAGCAGCTTGCGGTAGAAGGCGCTTAGAGATTGCTAAGTCAGTCCAGTAATCCCAATCAGCCCTCTCAAGACGCTAACAATTAACCTAACAGTTAAACCGTGGGGAAGAGGGAGAGTTTTGTGTAGGGGCGGGTTTCACGATTATCGTTTTTTATCTCATCCCAAGGTAACTAAACCCGCCCCGACCGAATAGTCTGTTACGTCTGGAATTCCTTTTTTCCTTGTCTCCCTGCACAGCCGTATCCCAGCTCCCCCTTTTCTATGAAACTCATGATGACTCGGATTTTTTTAGGTGTTGGCGCCCTGTTCGGCGGTTTATCTGTCGCCGCTGGAGCCTTTGCTTCTCATGCTTTGAGAGAAAAACTGAGTGAACGGGCGTTGGACATTTTTGAAACGGGTAGTCGTTATCAAATTTATCATTCCATAGCGTTGCTCATTGTGGCATTGCTGCTTTCTCGCGCTGAAACTCCCTCATCTCCCCTCATCGCCGCCGGAATCGCTTTTATTGTGGGCATCGCTATTTTTTCCGGCAGTCTATACGCCCTGAGTTTAAGTGGCATTAAATGGCTGGGTGCAATTACTCCATTGGGGGGAGTCGCTTTTATTCTGGGATGGGGATGTTTAGCGATCGCGGCGTGGAATTTTAAATAACGAACCAGATTTTCAGAATAATCGTAAGCAGTCTATAACTATATCACATTCTGTGCTTATTTGTTATTTTCCATGAACGCAAGCCATCGTGTAAATTGGCGGAAAAGCCCTATGGTGACAACATTCCAACCGTAGGGGATTCGCTGCCCAACTTTTAAAATCAGGGGCTAGTCGAATCATCTTTTGCAAGATTGTATCATCGATCCACAAAACAAGTGGAAAAGGAAACTGTTTGCGAAACTCTTCACGCACCAGATTAGTCGCACTCAAGACTTGATCAACAGCAACCACCGAATCAAGACCAAAGACAACGACAGCCGGAGGTGGTGGTTCATCCACGGCTGTGCGTATTGCCGTAAACAGAGTATCCACGGAGGGAGGCAGCATCACACCCTGAATAGGAAGTGCAGAGAATTCTTGTAACTGGTTTAATACGGATAATGGTTGGGGTGAAAACTTGCAGCACACCAAAATCAGGGCAAAATGACCTTGGGACATAATGATTGCTCTGGCAAGCTTTCTCAGGGATTGTCCGTTATTGGCGTTGAAAGCTTGTGCTTCTATATTAGTCATAGGAAGATGCTGACAGTTTTTCCTAATTTGAATGCTTGGATTCTATCTAAGTTTTCCTTAGTAATTATTTGTATTTTTAAATAAAAAATTCATCCAACTTCCTAACTTCTAATAAATCTTAGGGGATGAGTGAGTATGAACCGATAGAGGACAACAAGGTGTCGGTCTCCCAATCCGTTCAATTGTAATAAAAATTAACAATTCCATCCAGTTCAGATTTTCTGAGCTAGGGCGGACGTCTTTAGTGCAGCATGGCTCTAAATAGCTGACCAGCTAATCTCCCCAGTTCCCCCGCACCTGGAACCCTCCTACTCCTTCTTGTTTCCCCCTCTTGTCACCCTCCTGAACCTTTCCACTCATGTGACATCCTCCCACACCAAATCGAAGATTATGGTGTGGGCTTCCAAACCTCACGATTTGGCATTCCTAGTTTTTCTCTTACGAGGTTTCGCCTCTGACCTAGATGAAGTTATCTCCATCCCCGGCAGACCGACTACATAG
>NZ_JAVKBY010000281.1:0-5887 GCF_040222985.1 Coleofasciculus sp. F4-SAH-05 | reverse complement strand
ATGTCTAATTGAGCTTTTTTCTACTAAATGAGCTTTGACTATTTTTTCTCTGAAATCTACTGAATATGCTTTCATTGGCTATCCAACGCCTTAATCTCTGTTCATCAATTGTACTATGATATAGCGCAAAGCGCTGTAAGTGTTGTGGTGAGGGGAGGGAACTCTTAACCGGGAACAGGGAACAGTTTCACCTCACTGTCTCCGGCAGATTTTGCCTACACATCCAATACCTGACAATTTTAAACGGTATGTGGCGCAACGTGAGTGTGAATTGTGTAGGGGCGGGTTTCACCACTATCGTTTGAAATGGTGCGTTACGCTTCGCTCTCCTCACCCTACACCCGCCCCGACTCAGGTTTCTAGATTTCCTGTGAAAAGTCAGGGAGTAGGTTGGGTTTACTGCGTCAATCCAACCAAATTAAGTAAGAATTCGCACCTGATATTTTGATAAAATAATACACCTCCCCGTTAACATCGGTGGGTTACGGCTGATTGTTCATTGAATGGTTATCGCTTCGGTTTAAATCCCGCCTAACCCACCCTACATTTTTGAAATCCAAGTATTTACTCCTAGTCTCTTTTTTTTGAGACAAAGGGGTTTTTATTTTGACTATTTTATGATAACATTGTTACAAGTAACTGATAGACCAAACCCAACACAAGGAGAAGCTATTCGGCATTTAAATCTTAATGTCAAGAATGGTAAAATTATTGTAGTGCGAGCATCTTGATCGCTACAGTTGAGTCTTGACTTAATCCATTGTTCAATCAATTTTTTTAGCAGACTCTAAGTATTAGCGACTCAACGAGGGAAGAAAACTAACTAACTCCGGAAACGCGATAATTAAGACAACAATTAGCGCCTGAAGTAAAATAAATGGAATTACCCCCCAATAAATCTCTGTCGTCTTCACCTCCGGTGGGGCGACACCCCGTAAGTAAAAGAGGGCAAAGCCAAAGGGCGGTGTGAGAAAGGATGTTTGTAGATTCGCCCCCAAAATAACCCCATACCAGACAAGATTTACATCGAGAGATTCCGCCACAGGAGCAAACAACGGAACGATAATAAAGGCGATTTCAAAAAAATCAATAAAAAAGCCTAAAATAAACACCGTTATCATACTCACTGCCAGAAAGCCAATCTGACCTCCGGGTAAATTGGCGAGAATATCAAACATAAACTGATCGCCCTCTAAACCGCGAAAGACTAAGCTAAATGCGGTAGAACCCAGTAGGATAAATATCACCATGCTGGTAATTCGTAGCGTAGCGTCACAGGCTTGGCGTAACGATAACCAGCTTAACTGACGATTAGCCGCCGCCAGTATCATCGCGCCCACACAACCCACCGCCCCGGCTTCTGTTGGTGTGGCAAAGCCAAAAAAGATACTGCCTAAGACTAAAAGAATTAATAATAACGGTGGGAACATCGCAAACAGAACCCGACGCCCTAAGGCTTTCCCGCCAATGTTGCGAACCTCAGCAGGTAAAGCCGGTGCAGCAGTAGGTTTTAACCATGCCACAATTAGTACGTGTACCGCAAAAGCTGCGGTCATTAATAAACCAGGAATTAAGGAACCAATAAATAAGTCCCCGACAGAAATTCCTAATTGATCCGCTAATACAACTAAAACCACACTCGGCGGAATAATTTGTCCTAACGTCCCCGATGCAGCAATTACCCCCGTTGCCAACCGTTTATCATAGCCGTAACGCAGCATGATGGGTAAAGAAATCAGCCCCATAGCCACGACGGTTGCAGCGACAACCCCAGTAGTGGCGGCTAATAGCGCCCCCACTAATACTACAGCTAAGGCAAGTCCCCCCCGCAATCGCCCAAACAGAATCCCCATGGTTTCTAACAGGCGTTCAGCGATGCCAGATTTTTCCAGCATGGAACCCAAGAAGATAAAATAAGGGATTGCCAAGAGGGTATAGTTTGCCATGATGCCAAAAATGCGCTGAGGCATGGCAGTCAGGAAGATGGCGTCAAAGACACCCAAACTCACACCAATAATCGCAAACGCGATCGCAACCCCTCCCAGAGAGAATGCGACGGGATAACCCAGCGACAGAAATACCAACGCCCCGGCAAACATTAAAGGACCTAACCATTCATACTCCAGCATCATGATCTTCCTCCTGGGGTGTGAGATAGCCTGTGAAAATTGCCCAGTTTTTAATCCCTTGGGAAATCCCTTGCAAAATCAGGAGGACAAAGCTGACAATAATCATAGATTTGATCGGATAGCGGGGTAATCCCCCCGGATCAGGAGACATTTCCCGAATTGCCCAGGAATTGAGAATGGTTCCCCAAGAGAAATAAATTACCATTAAACAAAAGGGAATCAAGAATAACAGCGTCCCAATTAAATCAGCCAAGGATCTCCATTTAGGGGACCAACTTTTATGGAACACATCCACCCGCACATGTTCATCATGGCGCAGGGCGTAGGCTGCACCCAAGAGGAATACCAGGTCAAATAAATACCATTGACCTTCGATAAAGGCATTGGAACTGAGGTTTTGACCGACAAAATAGCCAATATAGCGTCCGGCGACATTCCAGGTACCGATCGCGATCATCAGTAATACTAGCCAGTAGGTTAGACGACCAACCCATTCGTTGAATGCATCAATGAGTCGAGAAATCTGTAATAATTGCTGCAAAGCTTACGGCTTCTCCTGACGCTACACCAGATGATGTATTTTACCCCCACTGTTGCCAGGAATATAGCAAATTTTCGCCTTTCTTCAGACGGGGGACACCTCGACTTACTTCGGCTTCGCTCAGTAACACGCTCGGTGTGTCAGATGGGGAAGATTGTGTAGGGGCGGGTTTCACTACTATCTTTTGAAATGGTGCGTTACGCTTACGCTAACGCACCCTACACCCGCCCCGACTTGACAAATGACAAATGACAAATGACAAATGACAAATCAATGCTCGGCGTAATTCGGAAAGTTGGTAAAATTAGACGCTGGTTGCCCCTAAAGGAGCAGTGGTGGGTCAAATTTGACCTACTGCGGACATTAGTACGCCGGGATTTGGAGGCACGGTATAAGGGTTCGGTATTGGGGAATTTGTGGCCCCTCCTCAATCAACTATCACAGTTGCTGATTTACACCTACGTGTTTTCCATTGTCCTGAAGGTGAAGCTTAGTCTGAAGGGATTACCGGCGGATAACAATATTGCCTTTGGCTTATGGTTGTTTGCCGGGTTATTGCCTTGGATTGCTTTTACTGGCGGGTTAACCCAATCAGCGGGTTCGGTAGTCGGACAACCCAATTTGGTAAAAAAGGTGGTGTTTCCCTTGGCACTATTACCACTGGTTCCCGTCTTATCGACATTTATTGAAAGTGCCTTAGGGTTAGCCGCGTTGATTGTGTTAGTGGCTATATCCTCAGGAACATTAAATGCGACGTTAGCGTTATTGCCTTTAGTGTGGTTAACCCAGTTGTTATTAACCGCCGGATTAGGATATTTAGCCGCCGGATTAACCGTATTTTTGCGAGATATTCCCCAAACATTAGGGGTGATTTTAAATCTTTGGTTTTATCTGACGCCAATTGTTTATCCAGCTTCGGTGATTCCCGAACATTTACGGTATTGGGTATTTTGGTTAAATCCTTTGGCGGTGATTGCTCAAGTTTATCGGGATTTGGTATTAGTTGGGTCAGTGGAACATGGGTTAGAATGGGCAGTCACGTTTGGCGTTTCTGGGGTAGTGTTTGGTGTGGGGCTTTGGTGTTATCAGAAATTGCGTCCCGCGTTTGCGGATGTATTATAGAGCGTTAAATGCGGCAAGCATTGGTGTCAACTTAAGGTAGAAAAGCAATGCTGGTAAGGTTTTAAGCTGTGTCTATCTACTTCTCGGCATTTCCCCCTCATCCCCTAACCCCTTCTCCCACCGTGGGGAGAGGGGTTGAGCTTAAGTTGACACTGATGTTCGGCAAGTCGCCCCTACAGTATTTTTCTGTAGGCAATTATTCTTGAGCAATTTGCAAAATCCGTTGGTAAAGATTATTAGTCATCCAAAAACCCGCTTCATTGACTAAAGCATCTAAAAACGGACGCACTACTGGAATCAATCCTTGGTTTTTTGCCCGAAGTAGCACACCTAAAATACCTTGTACCTGCAAACCATAGCGCCTAGCCACCTGTACTCCCCTACGTTCATCTAACATTACTAAAGTCGCTTGTTGTTCGACAGCAAGTGCAATAGCCGCCGCTTCACCCGGATCGAGTTCCGATTGTAATTGAACGACAAATTCCTGATTGACTACAGTAACAGTTTCTATCCAACTAAGCGTTTGAACTTCTATAGTTCCTGGTACATTAAACCTTGTCAGTTCTGCGTAAACAGCTTGTGGAATCAGAATTGTGCCGTAGAGTTGGTAGAGTAGATCAAGCTGTGCGATCGCGGCTAAATTGGTAATCGGTGAGGTATTACTAACAATAGTCAAAGATAACCCATCTCCCGCATCATTTCCACCTCAGCGTCCAATTCCGGCACATCATAATGTACAGGAATCTGACGACTTGCGAGCAGCTTTTGAAAGTGCAAACGGGGCAAAGAAGCCAATCGACTGGCTTGCGCTAATGTCAAGCGTTCCTGCTGAAACAGCAGAATGGCAATTTCTTGTAACATCTCTACATCGGAGAGTTGGGCGATGTTCAGAACTTCATCGGGAATAACAACAGCCATCGGGTAAACTTTAGACTCGTTTACTCCTATTCTAAAGACAGGGGGAACGGAAACCAAACCCCTACGGTTTGGGTTGGTGTGTCAATTTTGATACAATGGGCGCGATCGCATAATTCCTACACCACGACAAAATCGGCTACACTGACTTGGGTGGCTTGTACGCCGATTAACATGGCTAATATTTCCCCACTCCCATTCATCTGAATTAAGGTGGTACTTCCCATACCCATCAGATTAAGCTGATTAAAACTTAGTCCCCCGGCTAAACCTAAGACATCTTCCCCAGGGTTAAAGTCAAAGATGGTATCGCTTCCTTCACCAACTCGTAAGATAAACTGATCCGCCCCATTATTTCCATAGAGTTTATCCGCGCCAGCGCCGCCATCGAGGGTATCATCGCCGTCTCCGCCTACCAGGATATCCGCGTCACCTTCTCCTAGGAGAAAATCATTTCCGGTATCACCAAATAAGCGATCGCGATCGCCTCCACCATGGAGAATATCATTATCTTCGTCACCGCGTATGATATCTTCCCCGCTATTGCCGAATAGGATATCATCGCCGGGATTGCCGAATATGTGGTCATTGCCATCGCCGCCTTCTACGGTATCATGTCCGACTCCCCCTTCCATGCGATCGCGCCCAGCTTCTCCCATGAGCATATCATCTCCGGCGTCGCCAAAGAGTTGATCATCATCGTCGCCTCCACTGAGGAAGTCATTGGCTGCACCCGCGTAATTCATCATTCCCGGCTTCGCCAAATAGGATATCCTCTCCACTTCCCCCGGTGAGGATGTCATGATTCGCTGTACCAAATAGGGTTAAATTGCTAACTGAATTAACGGTAATGGTAACGGTAGCCGTATCCGTATCTTGTCCATCGGTAATCGTGTAATTAAAGGAATCGTCACCACTAAATCCAGCGGCGGGAGTATAGAGAAGATAGTCGTCAGTTGAGTCATTGGGAGTTCCCCGTTGATCACGAGTAATTGTACCCCCGTTGGTGGAGAAGATATCAAAGGTATCGATATATAAAGTATCGCCATCCAGGATATCGGTCAAGAAACCGGGTTTCTTTGGGTCAAATATTGATATGGCGTTGTCATCCTGAGGAGAAACCCGGTTTCTGGGAATATTCGACCGACGATCTAGGATATCACTATCATTACTGAGGACA
>NZ_JAVKBY010000280.1:0-18828 GCF_040222985.1 Coleofasciculus sp. F4-SAH-05 | reverse complement strand
ATGTCTAATTGAGCTTTTTTCTACTAAATGAGCTTTGACTATTTTTTCTCTGAAATCTACTGAATATGCTTTCATTGGCTATCCAACGCCTTAATCTCTGTTCATCAATTGTACTATGATATAGCGCAAAGCGCTGTAAGTTTAATTCTCCATTGAGTCCTATAAGTCTACGACGCATTTTATGGTTTCTATCTATTTACCCAAAAAATCTGCCACAAGACATTCTCAATCAGCAAATAGTTTCCTTGCTAGCTCATGAGGATAGTCTTGTGCGTTTATCTATTCTACGACTGCTTTATTTCAGAGAGGATATGACAGCAATCCAAGTAGTTGTCGAACAAGGATGGACTAGGAAAACTGTTCAGGACGACATTGAAAACCATTGGGGTAGTTTGTTGTTGGGTAAATACGCTACTTTCTTACCGTATTCAGAATTACGCGATCGTATCCATCCACTTTATTTAGGATATGCTGTTCAATGTCGAGGTATAAACAATAATGAGGTTAGTGAGTATGCAGAACATATTCACCAGATTTGGTCAAGGTTTGCTAAAGAGAAACCTACTTTACCTCCAAGCTATCCTTCGATTTCGGTCAAAGCGAGTCTTTTTGAAAATGACGATATTGAGATTATTCATTGGACAGACTTATCTGAAAAATTAACAATATTCAGTAACGGTTTTGCGTGGGGAGGAATTGGCACAGGCAATATTAAAGACTGGCAAGAGAGTAGGGAAGAGATGATGTCGCCCAATCGTGACCATAATTACCAAAAACGACGGCAAGCTGCACAAGAGACAGTTGAAAAACAAGAAATTAATGGTAACACTTGGTTCGCCAAACGCTTTTTTACTAATGCTCTGGAACAAATTGTTATTGAACATTCAGATTTAGTGGAACAGTGGCTCGAAGCCATATCTACCGATAATCCCGAAGAGATACAACAGTTGCATCTAGTTAGTTCGTTTTACGAAGCCCTCTGTGAAGTTTTGCTAAAACAACCGAATCCTGACCAAGGGATACAGTTATATTGGCAAATTCAAAAGCTAGAGAGGAGAATTGGGATTGAGGATAAGCATTCTGGGTTTGAATTCCTTGATTATGCCTTGTTTCAAGCTGCTTGCGTAGACTCGATTAAACAGGCTTGGAGAACCAAGTTAGAGCAATGTAAAACTGACAGAGAATTGTTAGAACTAGCTATTCTGGCTCAGTCTGGAAATGGTTGTGATTGGCTTTGGTTAAATATTGAATCAGGAATTCAATCACTAGCCCCTATTGAAAAGTCTCGTGTGATCACATTATTGGCATTTATACAAGAATCGAAAGCTGGTGAATGGCTAAGTTCGCTGGTGCCAGAACAACCCGATACCTGGGTCAAAAAATTAGCGGAGATATCCCACCACCGTTGGCAAAAGAATAATTGGGCGATGCACTGGTTCTGTCAGTTTATCAATGCTGATGATGATGTGATATCTTGGACATCATTTCGCTTATTTTTGCGTTGTGTCGATAGTCGTTTTTGGTTGTGGCGAGATCAGGTTCAAGCTGAAGGTTCTGTCAGCACGTTTAGTCCAAAGCGTCGCCAATTCCTAGAGGATAATTTAGAAACCATTAAACATAGGATACAAACAAATGAGGAACCATTAGAAAAACACTATTTGGGACATAAGATATTATTCGGTCAAGCTTTTCCTTGGATGTCATATCTACTCCAGTAGGATAGTAGCATACCTAATTTAGTCGATTAGCATTACATCCAGGAACCGTAGGGGCGCACGCTCCGTGCGCCCATAAAACCATAAAATCTATTCCATAATTTTAGTATTCAGAACGGTGCGTTACGCTTCGCTAACGCACCCTACAATTGGCTTAAAATGGTGCAGATAAGGGTAAAATCTAGCTGTAAACATTCAACGCTAGGACAGGTTTTGTTGATCAATTATCGGTTACAATCTTTGCTAACGGCGTCAACCTGCCTCAACGGGATTGATTAGTTTAAGGTATGAATTTGGATGTCTCAGAGGCTTGAATCTCCTGTGCTACGGCGGCTAACACCGCATCATGAATCGCCCCATTACTGGCAATAATCCCCTGATTGTTGAACAGCTTAGTTCCACAGGCAAAGTCTAAGGGTTTACCATACATATCGGTGACTCGTCCCCCGGCTTCTTCCAAGACAACGACACCAGCGGCATGATCCCATATATTTTGCCGTTTTGAGGACTCCAGGGGAAACGGTAAGCGGATGTAGAGATCGGCTTCCCCTCGGGCAATAATGCCGTATTTGACCATGGAATCAATCTGGAGGGAAGGGGTGATAAAACCAAGGGATTGAGTGATAGCGGCTTGCAATTCGGGGTTCCCATGAGACGATTCTACACTTTGGACTAATCGGAGAGACTCGATGCGATCGCATTCATTGACACGGATTGTCTGAGGTTGATCTCCAGCGAGGGGGATTAAGGTGGTTCCTTGTCCTTTGACACCGACAAACAGAACGCCGCGATCGCTATCCGGTTGATTGGGATGAATCGGAATCGCCGGACATCCTAATACCCCCAGTTTCACTTCACCGTCTTCAATTAACGCTAAGGCGATCGCGTAATTTTCACCCCGGACATACCCTTTTGTCCCATCAATCGGATCAACAGTCCAATAGCGATCTGCCACTTGACCCGTACCCCGATCAATCCAGGTGATAATGGTTTCCGGTGTAGCCTCAGCAATCTGGTGTTTAACATAATGAGTCACCCCTGTCAACTGTTGCGTCATCGCCGGTTGTCGCAACAAGCTAGAGTTTTCCTCACCCACGATGGGATCACCGGGAAACGCCTCGGCTAATACCCGACATATAACCGCTTGTGTGCCAAAATCAGCCACAGTCACCGGAGAGCGATCGGGTTTGGTTAGGGTTAAGGAACCCTCTTCCTGACGCACTTGTTCACATAATTGAGCCGCAGCCGTTACAGCTTGGATGGCAATTTGTTTTTCTCGCTGGTAGGACATGGTTTATGCTGAGTTCCTATCTTGACCCCGTTAGTATAGAGGTTGTTTGCTCAATTAAGGTTAAGGTATCAATCGTTATCGTTCCATTCCCTGAGCCTCTTGACTAGAACTGTCAGAATCAGCATCGGTATTAGAAGCGATAGCCAAAGTATTCTGGGATTTTTTTTCGTTCAAAGGATTGGAGAAAAAATCTCCCGTCTGAGGCGGTAACGTGGGGTCAAGTACAATTTCCGCCAAACTTTTCACCACACCCGTCACCGGAATCGCCAGAATGACGCCCAAGATGCCGCCAATTTTAGCCCCCAACAACAAAGACGTTAGAATAATCACAGGCGATAAACCAGTTAAATTGCCCATAATTCGCGGAGCAATTATATTATCTTTGACCTGTTGCAAGGCGACAGATACTCCCAAGACTTCCAAGGCTAGCCACCAATCAATAAAGGCGACGACAATGACCACGGTAGCAATTCCCAGAGTGGCACCAACAAAGGGAATAATCTCCATCAAGCCGATAAAAACAGCAAACAGCAGAAAAAACGGCACTTGTAATAAACGGAAGCCCAAGGTTAATGTTGTTGCCATAAATAACCCCAGCAAGAGTTGACCCGATACAAACCGCTGAAGATTGCGTCGCAGTGCTTGAGTTAATCCATAACGGATTTTGGCAGAGACAATACTGGTAAGACCGCGCCATAGTCGTTCACCATCAATGAGCATATAAAACGAAAGGACGAGGACTAAAATTAAGTCGATAAACCAGCTAAATGTCCCCACAACTAAGCCCAAACCCGTTGACGCGATCGCTTCGGCTTGAGCTTGAATACGTGCCAACATTTGAGACCCTAAAATTCGCACATCAAAGGGCAAATTATGTTCCACACTCCACGCTTGAAAGTCCACCAATTGCTGTTGACCTTGTTCGAGTAATTCTGGGAAACGAATCACTAATTGCCGTCCTTGATTAAATACGGGTGGTGCTAGCGTGAGGGCAATTAAAACAACAAAAACCGCAGCGACTAAATAAACCAAAATCGCCGCCACTGTTCGAGGTAAGAAGGGTCGCAGTACCCGAACGGCATAGTCGAGCAAAAATGCAATCAGAGACGCTGTGAGCAAAATACTAATGATTTCGCCCACATAACTCAGCGCACTCAGCGTGACCCAACCTGTTACTAACACCAGCAACCATGTGATTAGAACTTTTTGAATCGGTGAAAATATAGAATTCATCGTAGTTTTCTGGTTAGCAAAACCTGGCATCCACCTTAAAGAGTTTAACTTGAGACGATAGAATTGCATACGGGTACACATTTGTGGGTGTCATGACCCCAATACCCTAGTTCTAGTGGTTAGGAACTTAGGCGGGTCAACAAGACTTTTGGTTTCCCGCCAGCCGCATTCTCTCCCTAAGGTGAGTGTGGGATAGTTGACTATCATCACGTCGCCATTGAGTAAAATAAGACTCCAAACTTAGGGTAGCAGGTTAGCGATCAATTTTCAGGTCTAACTGGAGTTCATAACCTTCCTGGTGCTGTATGAGAGATTTTCTCACCTAATGAGATTGTCAACGAATCTAGGTAGAGAGATAATTAAGTGGAGAAATGTGGGGAAGGTTTGCTCCATTTATAACTTAAGTGGGTCATGCTTAAGATGGATGACTTTAGGAGTAGATTGTGATGGAAGTTTTAAATCCAAATTATTTGGCGGCATAGAACTAAGTTCAATGATCTCGAAAATCGTGGTTATTTACTCCAAGGGATAATTTATTTGTTACCCTAATCAATAGATGAAGTTGGATAGAGCGGCTTGACTGTAGCGACTAGTACCCCTAGGCGGAAGTCAGGAGTCATGTATAGACTCAATATCTGGCATCTGCCAAAGTTCTGTTGTCATGCCTAGGTACAACTGATTTGAAGGGTTGGTAAATTTACGCCATGCTGTGCTAAGGAACAAAAGAGTGCCATTGATACTGAATCGGGTTAAATCTCTAATGAGTTGAGGGCTGAATTAAGTCTATGCTATAAATAGAGTCTTTGAATGAAATCTTATTGGGTGGAGTAGATCGAGTAGAATGAAACAAGTGGGAACTCATCTGGTCGTTGACGCATGGGAAGCGCCTGAAGACCTTCTCAATGATCCTGAGGGAATTCGCCGCGCCTTAATTGATGCGATTTCTGTTGGAGAAGGCACTCTAATTGATTTATGTGTACACCAGTTTAGTCCCCACGGAGTAACGGCGACAGCGACATTGGCGGAGTCTCATATTGCCATCCATACCTGGCCCGAACATGGCTATTTTGCCGCTGATTTATTTTTTTGCGGCTGCGGTAAGCCAAAGGAAGCCATGAAACTGCTACAAAAAGCGCTCCAAGCTAAGCAGGTGCGAATGAGGGAAATTGTACGCGGTTTTGAGAATATGCCGGAAATTCAGGACCGAATCGAAGAGTCAGTCTATCAGATGGTGAGTTGACATCCTCCCCTAATATACCTAATTAGGGCTTAGTGGGGGATTACGAGGTTAGGTAGATTCACCCGGGAGGAAAAAATCATGTTCGAGACAATTATTGTGTTTGTCTTGGGTTTGACCCCTCCACTGCTTTCGATATGGGTGATGCATAGAACAAAGGAACAAGCGCAAATCCGGTTAAGAAACTCGATTCAAGCATCAACAACGGCTAGGGTACTGCCAAGAAATTCATTACCGCCTGATCAATATTATCTGGAAGGCGTTGGTTATTTAATTGGTGATATTACCTGTCGATTTAATGCTCGTTCGGCTTATATCCGCTGTGCAGTTAATCCGTCAGGTCTTTGTGATAACTGTTGCGACTACCAACCCAGGGAATCTTAAGGTAAAACACACAACCTGTTGATTGGTAGGGGCGGGTTTAGGGATTAACCTTCCTTATTTCTTTTAACTGAACTACAAAACCCGCCCTGATCCCCAGATAAATTGGATTCAAGGTTTCTCGCGAAAATAAGCGGTAGCCAATTGAGTGATGTCTTGAATTTCACTAAAATCAGGACTCTGAATTTGACTATCCATTCCTAGCCAGAGCAGATATTCAATATTACCAGCAGGACCCGTAATAGGTGACCAGGTTAAGCCTTGATAGACCCAACCTAAATTCTGGGCAGCTGGTAAAATTTGTGCGATCGCGCCAGCCTGATCCTTAGGATCGCGCACTACGCCCTTTTTGCCAACCCGTTCTCGTCCCACTTCAAACTGTGGCTTCACCAGCAATACCACCTCACGCGGCGCTTGTAGCAGGTTCCACAAGGCTTCTAGGATTTTTGTCAGGGAAATAAACGACACATCGACAACCCCTAAATCTGGATAAATCTCCTCCTTATCCTCTTTGTCTATTCCGAGGGGTTCTCCATATAAATCAGCAGGTTGCAAATAGCGTAAATTCGTGCGTTCCTTCAAAATCACCCGGTGATCATTTCGCAATGTCCAAGCAACTTGTCCATATCCTACATCAACACCGTAAACCCGTTTTGCCCCCTTTTGCAGTAAGCAGTCGGTAAAGCCTCCCGTGGAAATACCGCCATCTAAGCAAATACGTCCGGCTACCGCTATACCAAATTCGTCTAAGGCTTTGACTAACTTTTCCCCACCTCTAGAAACATAAGGGGATTTTTCCTTAATTTTAATCTCGGCGGTTGTCTCTATTTCAGTTCCCGGTTTATCCACAAGCTGCTGATTAACTCGCACTTCTCCCGCCCGAATCAGCCGTTGTGCCTGTTGTCGGGATTCGCATAAGTTAAGGTCTACTAATAAGGTATCTAGTCGTTGTTTCAAGCGTCTAATCGATCAACAGATAAATTTACCCTATTATCATAAGTAGTCGGACAAAAGTAAAGTTAACCTGAAGTTCCCCCCGTCCTTGAATGAGTTGATCTCTGGCATTGGTCATGATTTTTCTCCTTGATTTGACCATTGGTAAGTTGATTGTTTCACTGCTTCATAATTTGAATCTAATTCAGGTTCTAGTAACAAAATTGCGGCAATTCGCCGTGCCATATTGGTAACTTCGGTGACTTCTTCTAGTTTGAGTGATCGCCCCAACAATTTCTGCTCTCGGTAGCTCAGCCATTTTTTGATGACCTGATACCCACCGATTGTATAGTTCCAGACGCGATCGGGAATGTTTTTCCAATAGGCAATGTCGTTGAGGTAAATGTCATGGGTGACTGTGCCAAGTTGCTCAATGACTTGTGCGTTTCCCGAAGGGGTCGCATTGCGAATCGCAGTTTGTTCTTCAGGTGCGTAGGGGCGATCAATCACTTTTCCTTTTCCAGGCATTGTGATATTCTTTTTACCCTGGGCATATCCCCAACCTGCGGTGAGGGCAAAGTCAGTATTTGGGTCAAGGTTGCCAGTGCCAACACGGGAGACAACAGCGATTGCTTTTAGTTCAGGACGAAGTTTGCCAGAAGTGACACCTCCAACGGGAGTCTCTGGATCGAGGAGTGCGGCAATTTGACGACCAAGGTTTGCAGAGGCGATTAGGGTGTCACAGTTGTCGGGTAAGGGGATTCGGAGCCAATCTTGACGGATACCATCAGTGTTTTCTTCTAGGTAGGCAGGTGAATAACCAATTGCTAGAACGTGCATCCAGACTAATTCGGCAGTTTCAGGATCATTGTCTGGTTCGCTAATGCCCAATGAGAGTAAATAGCGACGAGCAGCATTGGAGAGGTTTGCAGTTATTTTCAGATCTTCTTCACTTCCAAGACCTTCTATTCCCATTTGGCGAACTGCTTTATCAGATGTTCCAAGGCTGGTAGAACGTAATCGTAGTGGAAAATAATAGGCGTGACCTCTCAAAAAATCATTGTCCCCAAGAATTTTTGAATAAAACAAAGGAACTCCTTCTGGATTTGCTACACCAGCAGGACGACTCATCAAAAAAGAGTTACCTTTCCATAGCTGTGCATAGAAGGTTGGTCTTGGTTCGTTCCAAAGAGGTCTTATTTTACTGTAATAGCACCAACGAACATCGAATGGTCGAACAGCATAGCGATGTAAACGCTCTGAATTATAAGTCTCAGTATTCAAAATCTTGATCCGTGCTTGCTTTGCATCGAATCTTGCAGCATTCTTTGTTAAACCAGTATTGAGTGTCTTTAGGGTATCCCAAGCAATATCAGAGTTATAGTAGCTCTCCATTCTTTGTGAGAGAGCATCCTGATTGATATCAATTAATGCTCCGCCACGCTTCTCAAATAGACCATTAATCGGAGCTTCAGCACATAATTCAGTTAATTTAGCCCATTCTAAATAGTGCGAGGCAACATCTCCAGGCAGAAAAGAAAGATAGTTATGTTTAACAGGTTTAGCAACTTCATATCGAGAATCAAATTCATTGTCATTCAAAGTTTCTAAAAGCTGTATTCGACGTTCAGCGGCTTTTGCTGCATTGATGTCATCTCGAAACAAAGTTAGTGGTTGCGTTTCTTCCTTATTTCCAGTCTTAACCCATAAAGAGACAACAACACCTTGCTTAATACCCGCAGAAAAACCTGGGATTGCAAAAATTGTCTCGCTTGTTCTACCATCTGGCGCATATTCCGAAATACTGCGATCGCCATGCATATTCTCAATCCAGAAGCGATCAAAGGATTTCAGAAGATGCTGACGCAGAACGACAAAAGATTTATCTGCAACCCAGGAGTTGTTTGAAATGTAACAAACTACCCCTTTCCTTTCGCGCCTTTCAGCAATACATCGTTCAGCTAACCGGAAAAACCGCACATAAAGCTCATCAAGATTAAACTTTTTGATTCCCCACTCACTAATCAATCCTTCTTTGTAAGGCTCAACTAATCCTTCCTCCTCTTTTGGACTAACTCCCACAAAAGCGTTGTAGGGTGGATTTCCCAAAACCACTAATATTGGTTTGCCTTGTTTAACTTCATCTGCTGCTTCACGTTCTTGTTCAAGTTCAGGATAGGAAATTGCAAGCTGTTTAAATTTAGTTTTGGCTTCTTCTGTCGGTGGTTCCCAACCCGTGAGCGCATTCGTCAAATACACCCCCACCCGTTCCTGCTCATCGCTCAACGGCACACCTAAATTCTGCAACAATAACCCTAACTGTAAGTGCGCTACCACAAACGGAGCCGTCAAAATCTCAAAGCCAAACACCCGATTCATGGCTGCTGCTTTTAGTTGTGAACCTACCAGCGCACCCATGCCTTTATCCTGCAAATTGGCATCAATCCGCCGCAATACTTCCACCAAATAAGCACCTGTCCCACAACAGGGGTCAAGAATATACACATTCGGGTCAGCTAATCCGTCTTCAATCTGCAACTCTTCCCGCAGCACCGTATCCACTCGCGCCACCATGTATTGCACAATTTCCGGCGGCGTATACCAGACTCCTAATTCCTTGCGTAATTGTGGATCAAACGCTTCCAAAAATGGTTCATAGAAATACTGAACTGCTTGTCCTTCCTCAAATTTAGAAAAGAAAGAGGTGCGATCAACCCGATTTAACGCATCTCCTGTCCAGTTCAGCACTTCCTCTAAATCCAGCCTGCGAACATGGGTTGGGGTTGCAACCTTCTCAAACAACGCTTTAATCATTGGAACGTGTAGATAATAAGCGGCTACGCGCCAGTCAAACCGCCCCCGTTCCTGCTGCTTGTGCCACAACACCCACGCTGAAAAAATGCCATAAAACAGCGTTTGAATCAGAGTGGACTTAAAAAACCGCTCTCCCTTCTTGGGATCTTTTTTATCCCCTGTAAACGTAATCCCTAATGCTTCTTCTAGCGCCTTACGCAGCGTTTCTAATGCAGGTATATCAGTTTTCTCAATCCGTGCCTTGGCATCCTTGGCATAAGAAGCCAGAAACCAGGCAAGATCCTTCGGTGTGGCAATACTGGCAGACTGGAGCATTACCCGCTTCAGATATTCTGTGAACTGCTCCTCCTGCTCCCGAGCAAATTGCTTGGAGTTCTGTGCCTTTTCCCAAAACTCTGCCTCATTTTTCGCTAAACGATAGGTTTCCAGAGTGGAGGGTTGTCCATTAGCATCTTGCCCAATCAGCACAAAATCCCGATAGTTTGTGACCAATACCTGACGATACTTATCCCAATATTTAGAAATCTGCTTTGTTTCTGCAATGACCCAAGCATCATCTCCAGTTCCTTTAATCTCAATCACACCCCGCTCTGGATTGGTAGGATTCCTGGGCGCGTCAGGCGATTTCCTCTGAAACTGACTGGCAGTAAACAAACCGCCATCTGGCATTCCCGCCCCGCCGATATTCTTCAATTGCATTACACAGCGCACTTTCGGCTTTAAGGTTTTACCAAGTTCATTCAAAAGCTTCTCTAACGCCCCGTAGTAGGATGTTTCCTTAACGGCTGCTCCCGTTGCTTGAATTTCCTGCAAATCTCGGATGTAAGTTTCAAAAGCACTCATAATCATTTTCCTGAAGACAACCATTAAGTTTAGGCAAAACCTGAACGCGAACCCCTGGAATGAAATATCTTCTTGACACAAATGTCTGCTTCATTCTATTTCGATTTCCGTTTCGACTTAGGCGGCGTTCGATGTGCGCCAAAATACTTTTCACTGCGGTAGCGCAGCCACACCCGCAATACTTGGGGAATCTGCTCTTTTTGTTCTTTAGTCAGCGTGTTGTAAAGGGCTAAAGCCCGTTCTCGCTCTCCCCGACAAGCCGCGTTATTATGAGCATCCCAGTAGCTACGGGCAACCCGAATCCGCCGACAGACTTCTTTTATCAGTGCTTCTCCAGTGAGGGGATTTTTCTGCTTTGCCATACTTGACTTAGAACCCATTATTTTCAATTTTAACCTCTAGCCGGTTTTTCCTATAGGCGATGTCGTTGGGTTACGCCCCAGAAATCGCCGAGTTTAATCTGTTGTTGTGGCATTTTCCCCCTCTCCCCCTGCCCCTCTCCCACCCGGGGAGAGGGGAGAATAAAAGTGACTTGAGGCTCTGTTTATCAGTGAATAATAGAAGGGTAAAGCTTATTTTTAGTTCTTTAATCTGCCAGGTTTTGTCCTGAGAAAGTTCTAGCAAAGACTGATGGTAATTTGTCAACGTCGAACGATGTCCCACACTTAAAAACGTCGTCCCTTTCGCCTGCAAATGGTGATATAACCGTTCCTCATTCCCCAGATCCAAGGCACTGGTCGCTTCGTCCAGAATAGCGTACTTAGGTTGGTTCAGCAGTAACCGGGCAAAGGTTAACCGTTGTTGTTCGCCCAAGGAGAGGACAATAATCGTACCGTTTGACATTCTCAAAGACATCAAAAAACCGCTGTTTGACCTGATTCGACTCCTGCTCCTCCCACTGATAAAACGCGATCGCTTCGGCATTTTCCCGAATTCGCACCAAGCTAAAGCGGAGATTCGCTTCCCTTTTAAGTTGTTCAAAGTTGAGTCGCACCAGGGGCTTACCAAATACCATAGTTGTCACCAACGTTCCGATTAGAGCATACAGCACCAGAAAAAACACCAGGGGTTTAGAAATGCCCCAGAGTACACGGCTAAACGCAATCACCGACAGCACCGACTCCACCAACACTAGCAAGAAGGTGAGAGACTCTTGGGTAAAACTCCTGACATCTTCAGCAATCCGCTGATCTGGGTTATCAATCTCGGTTGTACCAATATGCAGGTTGTAATAGGCGCGATCGCGAAAATTGAGTAGAACACTTAATCCCGTATAGGCGAGCAGAAATAGCACCACACTCAGGAGTAACCCTCTGGCAAGCCATTTCTCATCCCCTAACCAGTAGGATTTGGCGATCGTCCAGAATTGCTGGAGTACCTTGAAATTCAATCGATCCATCGGCTTGTTTGGGTGACAACTCGGTCTATAGGGAGATAATCAGTAAAGGCAAACCTGGATAAAATCTGCTCAAATATGGGTATAACTCATCTCTAAGCAATTGTTAAATTATGCTACAAATTTCTAATACTGTGAGTATTCCAGAGGAGGAGATTGACATGAGTGCGATGCGCTCTCAAGGGACAGGGGGGCAAAACGTTAATAAAGTGGCGAGTGCTATTCACCTGCGCTTTGATATCCAGGCTTCCTCACTGCCTGATCGCTACAAAGAACGGCTGTTAAAGCGTTCCGATCAGCGTATTACCAAAGACGGGGTGATTATTATTAAAGCCCAGGAACACCGCAGCCAACAGCAGAATCGGGAAGAGGCTCGGCTGCGACTGCAAGAGTTGATTAAGAGTGCGATCGCACTTCCCAAACGCCGTAAAAGGAGCAAGCCCACTCGAAGTTCTCAACGGAAACGTCTGGATAGCAAAAATAGGCGATCGCATATCAAAGCGATGCGACGAAAGGTAACGGATGAATAATCTTGATTTGGATTTGTCGGAGATAATTGATCCGTTAAAAATCGTCTGGCAAGCCATCCTTTTTCACATCGTCAATCACCAATCGGACTTGATATCACAATAGCCCCCGATAATGAACAAAAACTAAAATAGCCGCCCAAGAACCCAAGGCGACTTTGACGGCAACTAAAATATTGAGCAGAGGGATAATCCCACCACTAAGCAGTGTGCCTAAATTTCCATGGGGTAACTCGACTCCAGCCAGAGTGATCACGGCGAGGACAATGAAAACCAGAACCGAAACCTTCTCCCATTTAGAAGCGTGCCAACGCTTATAGATTCCCTGCATCCACTCCGTTGATGAGGTAATCGCCACCAAACCGATCGCGGTTCCCCCAGCTACCCCAGCGGCAAACCCACCACCAGGGCTAAGATGTCCCCGAATCGCTAATTCGATACCCACCAACGCGGAAATGGTTGCTCCCAGACGCGCCAAAATCATCGAGGGTTGATCGCTAAATTGATAGACAGTACAGAACGGCTTTTCATCCGCCAGCAGAAACCGCACCCCCATAATCGCGATCGTAAATACAACCACTTCAAAGATCGTGTCATACAACCGATTCCGGAAAATGATACCCGAAACGGTATTCGATACCCCACTATCTTGGACAATGGCTTCGACGATAGAGATATCCGATAAATCCGGTGCCGAATTGGACATATTGGGCGTGATTAGGAATATGACGTACAGCGCTATCCCCCCTGCAATGTAAACCCATTTCATTAATGTTCCTCTCCTGAATCTGGTGTATTGATATAGGTTAAATGTGTCGCGGGTGACGACAGTTCGGTTCGCATGATGTCATAGAGGCGTTGAACCCGAGTCGCGGTGTGATAAGATGGCGTCTCAGACTCTGGTACTGTTGGGTCTTGAGGCTCCAGTTCTGATAAGTGCGATCGCATACAGGTGGCATGAATTTCTTTCTCCATCAGCGCCCGATGCAACGCCTGCTGATCCGTGTAAGGGACTACCTCGACACGCATATAATGTTTGCTAAAAATGCTGCGTAAATCATCCATCAGTTCCCCAAAATGCCGCTCAACTTCGTTCGTAGTCGGCGCTTTAGCGCCACTCTCTTCAAGTACACCCAGACGCAGGGTTAAGGATGAACGCACCGCCACCGCATACAGCGTAATCGCCAGCATTGTACCCACCAAGGCTTCAGTCAACGCCACATCTGCCGCGCCCAAAACTGCATAAACCAATGCCGCCACTGCTCCCAAAATACCCCGAATCACCAAAGCATGGTAAGGATTCACCTGAAAAACTAACATACAGGCAGCCAAAGGCAGCAGCGCAATAATCACATAAATATCACTCTGATTCATAGTCAAACTCCTCCCCACTACTCGAACAATATGCCAACACATACCCCAGCACCGTATTCCAAATCGCCAAGGAGATAATGGCGAGGATCAATAGGGGCCATTCACTGGGTATTTTTAGCAACAATCCGACGATAATACTCATTGAACCGAGAGTATCTGCCACCGAAAGAGTATGCAGTTTAAAGAGTACAGATCGGTGACCAATCAACGGAAAGGTTCCCCAAAACCAGAAGACAATTCCTAACCCGATACAGATATAACTAAGCACGTTGATCATAGTAGGACTCTTTCGCTGAATCATTGATTCGTTTAAGGATATGTGCCAACAACATTAATCCGGCATTCCCCACACTCAGGATAATTACCCCGACAACTCCGATCATCCAGTCATCCCGTATGACAGAAACAACCAGAATCATAATTGAGGTTTTGGTGGCAATACTGGCAAATGCCAACATTTTTTGCCAAATATCATCATCCTGCCATGCCTCATACATGGGGATAAGTAGCGCCAAAATCATGCTAATTAAAATCAAATTCATGTTCGTTTCCTCCGGCTAATTCTGTGGACTTCATAGTGAATTTTATCGCCCTCTTCTTCATGGTATTTTAAAACGATAGTTTTGGGGGTGAACGTAATTAAAAATATATCGAGAAAGATGAGTCCTGGTGTCCGCTGGGGTTTGACTTCTTCCAGAATTATGTCTTCGTATTTATGAGGACGTAACATGATTTCAAATGCCTCAAAATACGCCTGGGGAATCGCCACCAGTACCTCCCCCAGAACCCGCAACCAATCCTTTAAGGATTCCGGAGTTTTGGGACGTCCCGGTAAGAGAAAGGCAATGGCAATACCAATGATAATATTTGGCACAGTCAGACTAGCGGTGAGCAAAAACCAGATGGCTAGTCGCAAGATTAAATTTAAATGTCCAATCATTTTTTGTCAAAACACTGATTTCACGGATTTATTGGAGAAATTGGGGTAGGGGAGTAAGGGGTTAGTCACACTGATTACACTGAAAGTTAGTTCCCTATATTTGTCATTTGTTATTCGTCATTCGTAATTTGGAGTCTTCACCTCTTACCCTTCTTCCCTTGTACTTATAGCGTTAGGACGATTCAAGCGAATACTATACCGAACAGTAGTAGCAACATGAGACTCATCATCCCGATCAAATGCTCAAATTGCTCAAGCACACGGGGAAGTTTGACTACCACTCGTTTAAAAATTAAAAAATATGCCAACCAGCCGAGCGCGATCGTGACCAGTGGTTTCACGATATTCTTAAACGTATACGCCTCATAATACACACCATTTGCCACAATTAACCCCCCGATTAACAGGGTCATCGCTAACCAGAAACCGAGCTTTACCTTTCCCTCAGATTGTCGGTTGTGAGGCAAAAAGATAAATTTAGCAAAGGATATTGCTGTTCCCAAAGCCGCAATATTCATGCCAATCACTTGCCAGGGCAAAAGATTTTTCATCGTCAAAACCTTCGCCCCAAAGCCAGACAATAGGGGAAAACCTGAGATAGAGAAACTAGCGATAACTAAAGCAATCCAAATTGAGGTATTAATCGGCTTATGGTGTAGTTCTTTGAGGTTACGGCTGGGTAAGGTTCCCGCGATTAGGAACAGCGCTGATTTAACTAACCCGTGGGTTAGCCCATAAAAACCACCGACTTCGGGTGCTGCTAGGACAAAGCCTAACTGCGAAATCGTGTGAAATGCCAACATTCGCTTGGTATCTTTTTCAAAGACAGCATAACCGACTCCTAACACGGCTGTGCCTACGCCGAAGATTCTGACAATGGGATCAATCTCTGGCACCATCAAAGCAAAGCGCATCAGGGGAAACACCCCGGCTTTTACCACAACCCCCGATAGCAACGCCGACACCGGTGTCTCGGATTCCGAGTGGGTTAAGGGTAACCACAATCCCGATACAAAGATACCCCCCTTACTCAACAGTCCCAGAAAAATCAAGGCAATTGCCTCGATGGGAGCATTGCTTAAACCCTCATAAGCAAAAGAAGAATTCGCCTGATACACCAACGCCGCACCAATCAGATAAAACAGCATTGCTACATTGCTGAACAACAGATAGCGCAACGCCACCCAAATCGAACGATTCGTTCGGGGATAGGCAATTAACAGAAATGCGGCAATACCAATGACTTCTAACGCCACGTATAAGCTGATGAAATCGGCACAGACAAAGGCGGCATTGACACAGCCATGTAAAATAATCATCTGTGTATAAAAAAAAGCCGTCTTATTGGTGTGCCAACAATAGAGGATAACGGCGGTTGTGACTAGGGCATTGGTGAATATAAAAAAACCGCTCAATTCGTCAGCGATTAAGGTAACGCCGAAACTATCCAATAATTCCAGGGTTAATGGCGATTTAGCCACAAATAACTGCAACGCATATCCAGCCGAAACCAGGGCGACGCCCAGTGCGAGATATCGGTCAAGTTTAGGGAACAGATAAATGCTGAACCCCACAAACATCGGTAGTGCGATCCAGACAATCGTCAATGTACTCATGGGGTATTGTGCTTCTCAATCTCGCTGCTTTCTAAGGTGGGATGATCCCGTGCTAGCTTCATCACACCGACTAGCATCAGAGCTTGAATCGAAAAGCCGATCACAATTGCGGTTAAGATCACCGCTTGAGGAACTGGATCAGAATAAGCGCCATTTTCGATGTTGGAAACAATCCCATCTTCGACATTGGAAACAATCGGTGTAAACAAGGCTTCTCCTTTGCGTGATGCAATCAGCACGTAGTAGGCAATAACCCCCGTACTCATCACATCCATGGAGATGATCTTCATCACCAGGTTTTTTTTCAGGATGATGCCGAAAAATCCGCACAGGATGGTGGCAAATATGCAGGCTTCTAACACGGGTATGCTGTCCTGGAAAAAGGTGCTAAAACATTTATAGCACGTTTTAATAGTGCTAACCAAGGCAGACACTATTGAAAAGTGTCAATGCCAACCATAGACTAATACCACACCAACGGATTGATTGGAACAGGGGCAATGATGATTAGTCATTCGTCATACTCAAGGGAGCGAGCTGCACAAGTGGCTACCGTGCTCACGAAACCTGACTATGTAACTGAACTTAAGAATCAAGGTGTAAAGAGTTGGGCTTAAAAATATTTTTTAATAGAGAGAATTGAAACTCGCAAAAAAACGGTTTTGATCAGCAAATATTTTGCTTTTATTGTGGTATTTTTTTTGAAAATGAAAACCCCCTGCTTTTGAAGGGGGACGGGAGGGGGCTCTATAAGGGAAGAAGGGGCTCTATAAGGGAAGAGGGGGATCTAAAAAGGGAAAAGGGTGATCGGAAGGGGAATCTACTGTGAGATGGGAGGGAAATCCAGAAAGGACAAATAACATAAGAATAAAGTTTTGCGCTAGCGTGAGAAGAGAAACATCTATTGCTTCTGTTCCCTGTGCTGCTAAATAAACGTCCTATTCTATTTACGGGTTTCGTTGCTTGCCTCGTGGGTGTGTTAACCGCCTGCGCCAACAGTCCCACCGGTCAATCCTTAGAACGTTCTTTAGCCGTAGATCCCAAACTGGAGGATAATGGCTCAGTTTTGGGGAGTCAAACGAATGAACAAACATCTTCGGCGCAATTACCAGAGGATTTCCCTACCGTAATTCCCCGCTATCCCGATGCTCAATTACAGAACGTTGAACCCTTAACTCGTTCAGATGCCCAAGGTCAACGTACCATCTGGTCATCCACTGACCCTAGTAATGATATTCAAGCATTTTACCGCAGAGCATTTGAATCAGGCAGTTGGCAGGTTATTTCTGCACCGAATCAGGACGGGACGAATTCCTTTGTTGTGCGTCGCAATGATTTACAAGTTAGGGTTTCTATTCCCACGGATAATGCTCCTAGCGATACGGAAGAAACCCAAACCGAGACAGAGACTGACCCAAATAATACAACGTTTGAAATTCAGTACATCGGCAGCAGTACCGAGACAGCAGCAGCACCGTCAGATGCTTCAGAATCTTCAGAGAAAGCAACGGAAACTCCTGAATCCGTTGATTCAGCATCTGGCAAAGAGCAAAACTTCACGGATTTCAATAACGTTCCGCCCGGATTGCGTCAGTATGTCGAAGACTTAGCCGCCTTAGGTGTGATCACGCCTGACGCTTCTAGTGCTAACAATAAATCAGAGGAGAATAGTACATCATTTGCCGCCAACAAAATCATTACTCGCCGTCAGTATGCCCATTGGCTGATTGATACCAATAATCGAATTTATGAGAATCGTCCAGGAGAACAAATCCGTTTAGCCTCAGAAACCACTCAACCCGCGTTCCAAGATGTGCCAGCCAGTGACCCAGATTTTGGCGCAATTCAGGGATTAGCAGAAGCAGGGTTAATTCCTAGTCCTTTGAGTGGTAATTCAACCGAGGTTCTTTTCCGCCCTGATGCACCCCTAACACGGGAAAGTCTTGTTTTATGGAAAGTTCCCCTAGACACTCGTCAGGGGTTACCACCAGCTTCTCTAGATGCCGTACAGCAAACCTGGGGATTCCAAGATGCGGGCAAAATTGACCCGAAAGCAATGCGGGCAGTTTTGGCAGATTTTCAGAATGGGGAACAATCGATTATCCGTCGCGTTTTTGGGTATACCACTCTCTTTCAACCGCAAAAACCAGTCACACAAGCGGAAGCCGCCGCCGCCCTTTGGTATTTTGGTTCTCAGGGTGAGGGAATATCGGCTAGTGAGGTTCTCCAGCAATCGAACTAGAAAGAGTTTTGAGTGTTCCAGAGGCGTCATGGTTCGTCTGTAGGGGTGGGTTTAACGATTATCGTTTCGGGTTTACCCAGATTCAACTAAACCTGCCCGAACCGAGTAATATGTAGGGTCTGCTAAATAAGTTTTGTGGTGAGGGAGGGAACTGCTTAACAGGGAACAGGGAACAGTTTCAACCCCCGGTTGGGGGAAGATTCTGCGCTCGCGGAGGTGAAAATCCAAGGATGCAAGAGCGTAAGGGTGTAAAAACCTTGCACTTGTTGGGTTAAAAAATGGCTTT